>CADCON010000094.1 GCA_902803035.1 uncultured Ruminococcus sp. | reverse complement strand
CGCTGACCGCCCTGTCCCGCGCCGGAGGAACGGGGACGCTGACCGCCCTGTCCCGCGCCGGAGGAACGGGGACGCTGACCGCCCTGTCCCGCGCCGGAGGAACGGGGACGCTGGCCGCCCTGTCCCGTACCGGAGGAACGTGGACGCTGACCGCCCTGTTCCGCGCCGGAGGAACGGGGACGCTGAACGCCCTGTTCCGCGCCGGAGGAACGGGGACGCTGAACGCCCTGTTCCGCGCCGGACTGATGATCCGGTTCGCTTCCGTCATAAAGGGAATCGGAGCCGTAAATGCTTTCAAAAAGCTCGTAGCTGTCAAAATTCTTGTTATTGTTGCTGCTGTTGCTCAATTGCGTTCACCAATACCTTTTTTGAAATAGATTTAATCATTCGTAAAATGCAGCTCATATTATTATAACGCGCAATCAACGGAAAATCAATAGGTTAAGAGCTGCCAATTGACTGATAATATGAAAAACAGAAACGAAACAGGAGCCGGATCAGTGCGTCAGACGCGGTTTTTTTCCGCAAAGAGCTTAAGAACGAGCGTCTGTGTCTTCGCGTCCGGAAGCTCTCCCGCCATGACCATTTCAACCGCCTTTTCCAGCGGAATGTATTCGACTTCGAGAAATTCACCTTCATCGGGATGGCTTTCGCCCGAAATGTCGATGTCACACGCGAACAGACGGATAATTTCGCCGCAGTAGCCGGGGGAGGGATAGAGATTGCCCATGCTGCGCCAGTTGGTGCCGTGCGCGCCGACCTCTTCGGCAAGCTCCCGTTTGACCGCTTCAAGGGGATCCTCTCCCTTTTCCAGCTTTCCCGCCGGCAGCTCGGCAACGATTTCGCGGTAAGGATATCTGAACTGCCTGACAAAGGGAAGGCAGCCGTCCGGGGTGAGCGCCGCCACACAGACGCCGCCGGGGTGCTCCACAATTTCGCGGATGGTCTTTGTCCCGTCCGAAAGTGCCACGTCGTCCACCCGCAGGTTGATGATTCTTCCCTTGAAATGATACGTCTGTGAAAGCGTTTCTTCCTTCATTCTATCGTAATTCGGATTGCTCATTGAAGTTCTCTCCTTTTTGATGTATAATTGATTGTACGTAAGGTAATTGTTATCAAATGCAGCCGCGACTCATATGAATAAATCTGTGAAAAACAATTCTTCACGTGAAATGAGGGGTGTGGGCAATGGAAAGAAGGATTGTAGGAATTGTGCCGCCGGACCATGCGCGGATAAGCAAATGGATCAACGCCCTTGCGCTAAAATACGGCGACCTGCTTGAATGCACCGTTATAGGAAAAAGTCTGCTCGACCGGGAGATTTTCGCGCTCCGGATCGGGAATAACCTGTCCGGCCGCCGGGTGCTTTACTGCGGGGGCGTTCATGGAAGGGAATGGATCACTTCGCTGCTGCTGATGGTGCTGGCCGAGGATATTCTGGAACAGTACGCCAAAGGCGGCAGAATCTGCGAAATGGACGTCCGCCGGTTGCTCGACGCCAGCGGACTGGTCATCATTCCCGCGCTGAATCCCGACGGAATTGACATTTCCGTCAACAGCGCGGCGGATCCGGGACTGAAGAACCTGCTGAGCGCGGAATTGCTGGAAAAATGCGGGAATACAGCATTCTGCCGCAGGTGGAAGTCCAACGCACGCGGGGTGGATCTCAACCGGAATTTCAATGCGGGATGGGACGATATGCGTCTGGCGGCTCTGGAAAGGGGCATAACCGGTCCGTCCTCCGAGGGCTGGACAGGAAAATATCCGGAGAGTGAGCCTGAAACCCGCGCGGTTGTGAATTTGTGTGAGTCGATGCGATTCAGGCATATGATTGCCTTTCACTCACAGGGCGAGGTGATCTACTGGAATTACCGTGAGTTCACACCGCCCAGGGCGCATATCATGGCAAGAATTCTCGCCATGTCTTCGGGCTACACACTGAGCGAACCTGACAGACTGGCGGGAGCTGCCGGGCTGAAGGATTGGTTCATGGAGAAGTACGGCGCGCCGGCGTTCACAGTCGAAGTGGGATGCGGTGAATGTCCGCTTCCCCTGAGCGGATTCCGGTTTATGTACCACCGGCTCAGGGAAATGCTCGTGCTTGGCATAGCCATGTAGGACACGAAAAAAACATATATTAGTATATCAAACTATATTATACCACAGTTGTTTTCAAAGAGCAATAAAATAATTATGTTCAAAAATTAAATATTTGGTCAACTGCATAGTTACCCGTGGAAGCACTGGGGAAAATGGCAATGCCCTTTCTTCAATGTTACACCTGGACAGACCGGGAAAATAAACAATGAAACCGCGCCGCACGCCGGAATCATGCCATGGATGAACGGCACACGGCACTATTGATCGATTTTTGAATAAAAAATTCCAAATTGTATAAAACGAATATTATATTACAAATTGAAAAGGATGGTGCGATTATTGTTAGAGCAAAGCAGGGATAAAAGATTCGGAAGCCGAAAATACACCGTTTCCATTGCGGGCAATGAATTTTCGGCGGCGGATACGCTGACGGGCGGGCAGTGCTTCAGATGGACGCTGCGGAACGGAAGGCTCTGCGGCACGGCCTTCGGCAGATATGTCGAGATGGAACAGAATGCGGAGGGCCTGACGGTCTACGGGGCGGACGCCGGAGAATACGGATCGGTCTGGCGGGGATATCTTGACATGGACCGGGATTACCGCGAGATCAGGCGGATCGTGATTGACATCGAGCCAAGACTGCGCGAGAGCGCGGAATACGCCGGCGGCATACATATTCTGGCGCAGGAGCCGTGGGAAGCCCTGTGTTCCTTTGTCATTTCACAGAACAACAATATCCCGCGCATCCGGGGAATTATCGCAAGGTTGTGTCTGCAATACGGCGAACCGGCGGTCAACGGCGAATGGGCGGCGGAGGAAGCCGAAGGACGCGCCTTTCCGACGCCTGAAGCACTTGCGGGCGTGTCGGAGGAGGAATTCAGGGCACTGGGCTGCGGGTACCGTTCCGGCTATCTGACAGAGCTTGCGAGGCGTGCGGCGGACGGTGAAATTGATTTTGCGGCCATAAAAAACGCCCCGATTGACGAGGCACGAAAAAAGCTGCTTTCGCTGAAGGGAGTGGGGCCGAAGGTGGCGGAATGCGCGCTTCTTTACGGATTCGGAAGGCTGGAATGCTTTCCGGTTGACGTATGGATTCGCCGCGCGCTGGAAACGGAATTCACCGGAGGAACCGCGTTGCTGAAAAGCCCCTACGCGGGCGTGGCGCAACAGTATATCTTTGAATATATCCGTCGCAACCCTGAACGATTCACCAAGAAGTAATACAGAATGTATAAAGATACAAAAATATCATCAATTGGAATATTTCAGGTAAAAAATCATCAATCATTTATTGACTGGTCTTCCTTATCAACGAAAAGGGGAGAACCTGTCAAAAGTCGGACTGCCCAATGTCACTTGACGAAGGTTTCCGTCTCCCCTTTGGGATTCTTGAGTGTGATGATTTTATTCCGTTTGTCATAGGTTAGGAAAGCCTGAATTTTATACTTATTCCCGTTCTCGTCGGTGAGGCGGAAGACAATGGTACCGTCGTCGGTAAGCTCATATGTACCTTCTATCCGGAAATCGTCATAGGAAATCCTGACGTTCTCTCCGGCGAATCTGATGCGCGTGTCCTCATCGGAGGTGGATTCCCACGTTCCGTCCAGTTCGCCGCCGCAGGAGCAAAGCAGGAACAGGATGGTCAGAAGAGAAACAATCAGCTTTGTCAGTGCGGAAAAGCTTCTGGAATGTTTTTTCATTTGGCAGACCCTTCCTTTCAATTATTCATTGGATATCGGGAGTTCATACTTTTATATTAGTATGTCAGCAGCCATTTGTCAATGACATTTATCGACAGGAAAAATTCTCATTGCAATCCCCGTCAATGTGTTGTATAATATCTTCAATAATCAGAAAACGATTTTTGACAGGGAGGACAATGAAATGAAAAGACAAAAACCGGAAATCAGTATGAGTCTGAAGCAAAACGCGTCGATGCTGGATTTATTGATAGAGGCGGACGTCAATCACAATGTGGTGTACGGCTACTATTTTGACGGTGAGAACCTGCAATGTCTGAATATCAACGACGTTGAGATTTCGGGCTGCGTTTTTATGAACTGCCGTTTTCAGGAGTGTGTCTTTGAAGGGGTGAGCTTCATCAACTGCTACTTCAAGAATTGCGAGCTTTCATTTAACCATTTCCGCCAGAGCAGCTTTACATTCTGTGAGATCGTGGAAAGCCGGCTGACGGGACTGAATCTTTCCCAGGGCGTTCTGAACAACGTGCTGATCAGAACCTCCGACTGCCGGCTGGTGAATTTCTCACAGGCCAAGATCACGGTCACGAAGTTTGTGGGCTGCAATTTGCATTCCGGGGCGATTGACAAAGCGCGGATGAAGGATTCGGAATTCGTACAGTGCGACCTGACGGAAATGAATATCAGCGGCACGTCGCTCGCCGGTATGAATCTGAGGGGCAACCGCCTGAAAAACATCATTTTCAGCGGCGGCGAACTTGAGGGCACTACGGTCGATCCGGCGCAGGCCATTACCATCGTCAGGCTTCTCGGCATCAAGGTGGAAAACAGCAACTCGGCTTCTCCTGCTCGTCCGCCGCGCAGACCCAATCAGTAATTTATCAATTTAATATTACAATCCGGAATTTTATACATAAAAACAAACCGATATCCGCTGGAAAAATCAGGACAGGATATCGGTTTTTTTGTGCTGGAAAAATTAGCTTTGAACGGCGCGGGAAGGGATGGGTTCCATTATTGAAACACCATGCGGCAAATAAAAGACTGCTTCCCGGTGGATTCGTGAATACCGTCGATGATCAGCTCGCCGTGGACGGAAGAAACGGCGCTTCGCCTGACGATGAAGTATTCGCCGGGCGTCAGTTCGGATTTGAAGAAGACGTCCATTCTTCGCATCTGAGCGAGGTTTCCGATTTCCTCTTCCGTCAGAGCGTCGTAGGCAAATTCGCTGTAGCGGCAGTTATTGGTATGTCCGAGACGGTCAATGCAGCTTGGGTAGACCTTCCGCCTGTCGCAGGGGAGCATTTCGTCCCGGAAGCGAAGCTTAGGCGAGGCCTCCAGCAGGAATTCGCTGTGGGCGTCCCCTATGGAGAGCGCGGTTTTGTCGGGGCGGAGAATCTTCCGCTCCCTGACATCCATCAGCACCGAGAAGGTCGCCGCGTTGAAGAGCGGGCGGTCGTCCTCATCGGTAAAGCACAGCTCTCTGCGGAAGGTAAACCTGTCCTGCTCCGAGTGCCATGTGCGGGCCTTCACCGACATCTCGCGGCGGATCGGCTCGATGATTTCAACCGACGATGAAACCAGCACCCACGCCATGCCGTCCCTGAGAAGGTCGTCCACGCCGATTCCGAACTGCCTGAGATGCCTTTCGGCGATCTCCATGACCAATGACTGATAACCTCCGGGCTTCATCAGTCCGCTGCCATTGAGCAATTCCATGCCGACAGAAGTTCCGTAAACGCATTCGTTTTCCTTAAATAATGCCATTCTATTCATTCCTCCGACAGATATTCCGATCATTTGCGGTATAGAAATGATTGTAGCACGGCGAACCATAAATGTCAAATGACAAAGGCGGCAATCTGTAACAACAAATCCATTTTTTTATTGAAATTTCCGGATAATTGATGTATAATGTATAATGTGCCAGAGTACTGAGATGATTTCGGAGGATAGAATAATGGTTGAATCCATACAGACCTTTTTTCAGGAGAATTTTCCGCCTGAGCTGGCGGTATTCTTCATAGCCATGATACCGCTGATCGAATGCCGCGGGGCGATACCTTTCGGAATCCTTGTGTTGAATCTTCCGCTGTGGGAGGTGCTTCCGATAGCGATTCTCGGCAACATACTGCCGGTGCCGTTTATCCTGCTGCTGATAAGGCCTGTGATCAATTGGCTCAAAAAGACGCGGCTGTTTCATCCGCTGGCGCACTGGATCGAGGCGAAGGCGGAGAAGAAAAAGGACAAGGTGATCAAATACAGCGAATGGGGACTGTTTCTGTTCGTTGCCATACCCATTCCGGGCACAGGCGCGTGGACAGGCGCGCTGGTGGCGGCACTGCTCAATCTGCGCGTGAGAAACGCGTTTTTCACCATTCTCTTCGGCATGATAACGGCAGGACTGATCATGACGGTGGGTTCATCGATAGTGACAGCGCTCATGACGGGTGAAATGCCGTCGGAATTCAAGGCTATCGCAGACTTTTTCGGCTCTCTCTACCAATCGATATCCAGCGGTTCGGCGGCACTTGCGTGAGACTGAATCCGACAATAATTTTCCAAAGCGTGGTGTATCCTTATGAAGATCATCAGGAAAGTCTTTTCCGCGATACTGGGCTTTTTCGCCCGCATTGCGGTGTCATTCAACAAAATATTCAATAAGGGCGACGTGTCCTCCAATCCTGCCGGAAAAGGCACCGGCAATGAAGCCCGCCCCCGCAAAAGGCTGGTAGACGGAGTGGATGCCGACCGTTTCACCCGTCTGTGCGTTATTCTGGTCCTAGGCTTTGTCAGCATGATCGGAGCGGTGCTGATTGCCGCTTCGGTGAAATCGGGAAGCCACGCGATTTCCGTGGAGGAACAGGAAGAGCAGGACCTGAAGCCTTCGGGGACATTTACGCTCACGCTCGGCGGCAATGTCATGCCCACGCAGGATATGCTTGATTCCGCTATGGTGGACGGAAAATACGATTTCCACAGCGGACTTTCGGAGCTTGCCGAAACACTGGCGGGAGATCTGACCATCGCCGGGCTTTGCGGACAGGTGAATGCCTACGATGAAAATGCCCGGTTGAGCGGCTTCGACAAGGGCAGGAATTATCCCACCGCGCTGGCGTCCCATCTTTCGGAGATAGGTGTCAACTACATATTCGGAGCCAATCAGCACGCGCTTTCCAACGGCTATGACGGAATGTGCGCCACCATCACCAATCTTCATGTCAAATCACTGGGCGTGATCGGCATGACCGATGACGATCCGGACAGGCTGAATACCTCCGTCATCAAGGTCAACGGGATCAACGTGGGACTGGCAGGCTTCAACTGCATTGAAGGCGGGGATTACGCAGGACTGACCGCCGAGCAGAAGGGGCATATCGCCAATGTATCCAAGGACGCGCTCGCGGAACGGGCGGCAACGGATATTGCCAGGCTGAAAAAGAGCGGCGCGGAATTCATTGTGGTGTGCGTCAACTGGGGCGGTCTGGGCAGCTTTGCCGTGACGGACTATATGAAGCAGACGGCGAAGGAAATAGCGGAAGCCGGCGCGGATGTGATAGTGGGTTACGGCCCCTGCGTCACGCTGGGAGCGGAGATACTGAATGTCAAAAACGGCGACGCGGAGAAGGAATGCTTCGTGTTCTACTCGATGGGATGCATTTACGGAAACAATGTCTACCCCGGACAGCCTTCCGTAATGGGACTTAAGGGCAATCTTTCCGCAGCGCAGAAGAAAGCGCTGGAAAATGAAAAGCAGTTGATTGCCAAATCCAAGGCGTGGATGTCCCGCAGCATGACGGTGTCATTGAACATCAAAAGAAGCGGCGACGGCACCGTTGTGATAGAGCAGGGGAGCTACAATCCGATCTACATGATCCGCAATCCCGGCAAGGGGGAGGAAAACACCCACATGAAATATATGTCGGTTCCCTGCGTGAGATATGTGGACGCGGAGGAATGCCCTGACATTTTCGCGGACAACAGACAGTGGGAGGAATGCAAGGCGGCGTTCAGGGCTATCTGCGCCATAGGCGATAAAACGGGCGGCAGGCTGGTGCTCAATGACTTCGGACACACGGAGGAGCAGCCGGATGTTAGCGACGGCAAGATATGATTTTTTTATAATTGGTGTTGAAGTCGCAAAAAATGCGTGATATAATAATGAAGAGATAGCAGAGGCTGAGTGTTTGCAAGCAAAGCCTGAAATCAGAAAATAACAGATTTTCAGTGTCGGAGGTATTTTATTTATGAATATTATTTTTATTTCGCCCAACTATCCTGAGGATCGATGGAGATACATTCACGCGCTCAGAGGTCTGGGAGTAAATGTACTGGGAATAGGCGACGCTGATGAGAGTTATTTTCCCCACGGGCTCAAGGGTTGTCTGAGCGATTATTACAAGGTGGACGATCTGCATGATTATGACGCGGTGTATCGTGCGGTGTCCTATCTCGCCTATAAACACGGCAGACCGGACGGCATAGAGTCATTGAATGATTACTGGGCGACGCTGGAAGCAAGCCTTCGCAGGGATTTCAATGTGGTGGGCTTTGACGTGGATTATGCCCGCAGGGTGTTCGACAAAAACGCGGTGTTTGACGCGGTGCGCGGCGCGGGCGTCAGGGTCATGCGGCGCGGCGAGGACGGCGAGCCGGTGCTTCCGGAGGGTTCCCGGATTATCCGCTGCTGCGGCATGGTCAACCGCTACGGCAAGGTCACGGGCGCGGCCGCCTATGAATTTTCCGACCTGCCGGAGCTGATTGTCAAAAGGAAGGAGCTGCTTTCCTTCTTCAGTCTTCCCGCCAGGGAATGCGATACGCCTGACGCGGGACTGATGGAAACGGCATTGAAGGTCGTGGACGCCGTGCGGCTCAGAGGCGGATTCTTCAATCTGACATTTGCTGTCGGGAAGGAAATGATTCTCTGTGACGCGTCGTTCCTGCCGCCGGAGGAATACTTCGCCGACGTGCTTGCCTGCACGGGCAGCAGCGACGTCTGCCATCTGTGGGCGGCGGATAAGATCGGCATGAACATGGACTACCACATTCTGCCGGAAACGACGGTCTTTGTCACCCGCCGGTTCGACCGCAGCTACCGCTATTCCCACGACCGCATCATGAGCAAGCTGGATCCTGTCATCAGGCGGCAGGGAAGGTGTTACACCGGAACGGACATTACAGGCGATTATTTCTATATTTTCAAGGCGGACAACGCGGCGAAGGCGCGGGAGCTGATCAAATTCATTCAGGTGGATTATTCCGACAACACGCCGGTCGCGCAGTTTCCCCCGCTCAGGGCGGTAGACCGCAGCCAGCTCCGCCAGACAGCCATCCGCGAGCAGTCGTCGTTTGAAGCGAGAAGGCTTCTCAGCCGCAAGGTGGAGGAAAAGATCCACCACAGCAGCGCCTATGAGGAAGCTAAGACCATGGCGGGAACGGCTTCCGCGCCCAAATAATTCATTATCAATCCATCGCTGACAGCGCAAAGCCGACTGCACGGAATGCGGATTCCCGACAAGCCGGCTTTGCGTTTTTTGTGTGACAGGAAGCAGGACGACGTGCCGTGCCGGGTGCGGAACATATTCTGACGGTATGATATGGACGGAGGACAGAATGAAGAAAATGACAGTGAAAAGAACGGCGGCATTCACGCTGG
>CADCON010000093.1 GCA_902803035.1 uncultured Ruminococcus sp. | reverse complement strand
TTTTGCCGGACATTCCAATGTCGGCAAGTCGTCGCTTATCAACCGACTGCTCAACCGGAAAAACCTCGCGCGTGTGAGTTCGCAGCCCGGCAAGACCGCGACCATCAATTTCTACAATCTGGACGGAGCGCGGCTGGTCGATCTGCCGGGATACGGGTTCGCGCGGGTGAGCGCGTCTGAGAAAAAACGCTGGGCGGAGCTGATTGAGGGATATTTCAATCAGGAACGCGATCTGCGGCTGGTTGTCATGCTCATTGACAGCCGTCATCCCGCTTCAAAGGACGATCTTCTCATGTTGAATTACCTGATTGACGGTCAATTCCCGATGGTGATCGTGCTGACCAAAATCGACAAGCTCAAGCCGACAGAGCGCGGCAAGCGGCTGGAAGCGATCCCAGACGAGCTTGACGTGGATCTTGACTATATGATTCCCTTCTCATCCGTGACAGGAGAGGGCGCCGACCGGCTGCGCGAGATCATAACTGAATGCTGTTCGGACGAGGAAGACGGATGAAAAATCATGCCCCAGATATCGGAAGTTTTAAAATCGTTGATGCTGTCAACGATTTTAAATTTTTTACTTTACATTCGCTGCATAATGTGTTAAAATATTGATGATTTACTGCTCTAAATTTTTAAAGCGATTAGCTTGAATGGATTTCAGGGCGGGCATATAGTTGAATAATGAAAAAAAGAAATTCAGAGGTTATTACAATGAGCAATAATAACAAACTTCACGACGAGAACACGGATTTTCTCTTTAAAGGCATTCTGGAGCTGAAAAGCATAGACGAATGCTATGATTTTTTCGAGGATCTCTGCACGGTATCCGAGCTGAAAGCGATGTCGCAGAGGGCAGTCGTTGCGAAGATGCTGCGTGACAAGCACGTCTACAGCGACATCGTTTCCCGCACAGGTGCCAGCACAGCCACCATCAGCAGGGTCAACCGTTCGCTGAATTACGGCTGCGACGGATATGATCTGATTTTCAGCCGTATGGATGAAGCCGAGGCAAAAGAAACAGGGGAAAGCGGCGTTCAGGAATGAGTGAATATCAAAGCTACAATTCGTTCGCCGATTTTTATGATGAACTGATGAAGGACGTCGATTATCACGCGAGAGCGGCATACATCGACGGCATTGTCAAAGCCAATAAACCTGACGCCCGCCTTTTAGTGGATCTTGCGTGCGGAACCGGCAGTCTGACGGTGGAACTGGACGCCATGGGTTACGATGTGATAGGCGTCGATTGGTCGGAGGAAATGCTCAGCAGGGCGAGGGAAAAGTCCGACGGCAGCATTCTGTATCTCTGCCAGAGTATGCAGGAGCTGGATATGTACGGTACGATTGACGCCTTTGTATGCACGCTGGACAGCCTGAATCATATCAACGACAGAAAGCAGCTCATTCTAGCGTTCAGCCGTGTGTCTCTTTTTCTTGAGCCGGACGGCGTTTTTGTTTTCGATATGAATACGCCCTATAAGCACGAGAAAATACTCTCGGACAATTCATTTGTCTATGAAACCGACAATGTGTTCTGCGTCTGGCGCAACGAATACGCGGGGGACGGCAGGGTGGATATCGCGCTGGATTTCTTCGAGCCGCAGCCGGACGGGAGCTATCAGCGGTATTGTGAGGATTTCAGCGAAACGGCTTATTCCGTGGAGGAAACCGTACGAATGCTGGATGAGGCGGGACTGAAGCTGATCGCCGTTTATGACGACATGACGCGTGAACCGCCCGCCGGAGACAGCCTGCGGCTTGTATTCGTCGCGGGGAAAAAGTGATTGATGAGGAAAGGAATTTGAAATACAATGAGCAAGCTGGTAAGATGTATAACGACCGACGGTCTTGTCATGGCCGCGGCAATTGACTCAACCGATATCGTTCGCCGCGCGCAGGAGCTTCACGGCACGACGCCCGTTGCGACGTCCGCCCTGGGAAGGCTGCTGACAGGAGCGTCCATCATGGGCAATAAGCTCAAGGAGGACAACGCTTCCCTGACATTGAGAATGAACGGCGGCGGCCCCGCCGGTTCCATCATGGCAGTGTCTGACAGCACCGGCAATGTCCGCGGCTATGCCCAGAATCCCCGGCTCAGACTGATGCCGGACGCCAAGGGGCTTCTTGATGTTTCCCGTGCCATCGGAACTGACGGAACGATTACGGTCATCAAGGATTACGGATACGGCCAGCCCTTTTGCTCGCAGACGCCGATCATCACAGGCGAGGTGGCGGAGGATCTGACGGCGTATTACGCGATCAGCGAACAGGTGCCGACGGTGTTCTGCATTGGCGTGCATTTTGACGAGCTGTGGAGAATGGACAAGGCGGGAGGCCTGCTGATTCAATTGATGCCTGCGGCGGATCACAGGGAGATCGAGAAGCTGGAGGAGATGCTCAAAACCATGCCTCCGGTTACCCGGATGCTTCTGGACGGAAACACGCCGGAACAGATTCTCGAAAAGACGCTGCCGGGTTTTGAACTGGAAATCTTTGACAGCCAGCAGGTGGAATACAGATGCGACTGTTCGGTTGAACGGGTGGAGAAGGCGTTCATGACCATGCGTCCGGAGGAGATACGGGGGCTGGCCGATGAAAGCGGAAGAGCGGAAGTGCTTTGCCATTTCTGCAACAAGAAGTACTATATCACACAGGAAAGACTGAATGAGCTGGCCGCCATTCAGGAAGAGCGAATGCGGGAAAACCCGGTTGTCAATAGTGCTGACGCGGATGAATAATGATTGGAATAATTAAATAAAAATTCATATTTTGCGAATAATATTAATATTTGTTTCAAATTTTGTAATTGTTTTGTAAAATTAGTCTTGACTTTTTCATTCTTTTGTAATATAATCTTAACTGTTGAAAGGATCAAGATTCCCTTCGACCACTGAATTTGATTGTGTCTTTTTTATATCGTTCCCCATCCACAAAGTACAAAGCCGTCCTTTTTTACGCAGAGGGCGGCTTTGTACTTTTTTGTGATAGCGATGGATATTTCGCCGATCGTTTTTCTGCGTGTAACTTTTTGTTGGTTTGTTTATTTTTCTGTTGCTTTTCCGTCAGAGATATTGTATAATTATAAAAGAGGTGAGAACGTATGCAGCAAGATCTTCGTGTTCTGTTAGTGGATGACGATCCTGTGCTTTGTGAAGACTTCAGCCAATGCTTCATGGAAACAGAGGGCATAGAACTGGCGGGCGTCACCAATAGTGCGGTTCAGGCGATGGAATTGGTTGTTGAACGGCAGCCTGATGTGGTGATTCTGGATCTGGAGCTGCACAAGGGAGCCGGAAACGGCATTATGTTTCTTAAGCAACTGAATGATCGCCATTTAGCCAAAAGGCCTTTTGTGCTGGTCAACACCAATAATTCCAGCCGTACTACCTATGATGTTGTGAACGCGCTTGGCGCGGATTTTGTGATGTTCAAGCATCAGGAGGGGTACTGCGCGCGGGAAGTGGCGGAATTTCTGCTCTGTATCAGAGCGGGGAAGTCCGCGACGGCCGTCTTGTCATCTGAACCGCCGGCGGCGCAGGAAAGTGAGTCGCTCAGAACCAGAATTCTGGCAGAGCTGGATAAAGTGTCGATCAGTCCGAAGAGTCTGGGGTATCAGTATCTGGCGGACGCGATCGAAATCTACTGTGGCGGACAAACGCCCAATGTAGCGGCGATTATCGGGCAGAAATACAAAAAATCCGAAGCGAGCGTCGAGCGGGCCATGCAGAATGCCATTGACAAGGCATGGGTGACCGCGGATATCAATGAACTTCTCGAACACTATACGGCACACGTGAACATCAAACGGCAGTCGCCGACCGTGACCGAATTCATTTGTTATTACGCGTCCAAGCTCAGGGGAAGCAGGTAACAATCCCCGCCGCGAATGTTATTTTTTGTTGGTATTTTTAGGTAAGCGTATCAAAAATCGATACAAAAAGCAATCGACAGTTCCTTTGGATCGTGATATACTATTCTCAGAAATCAATAAAACGACTGCGAGAATTTTTCATATCACCACCAAAGCCCTTTGCCGTTTAGTGTGTAAAGGGCTTTGGTCGTTTTTATTTTGAGAAGGGGGAGATAATCCTTGAACGGGGATCAGACGGTATTGGAATTCGCCATAAGGCACATCTGGATTGCGCTGGCGGCGTATGTTGTTTTTCTCATAACAAGTCCGCGCAGAAACAGCAGGGGAAAAGTGGCGGCGGGAGCGGCTGCGACCGTAGTGACCGGCATAGTGACCGGCTTTTCGATGTCGGCTTTACCGGCTTTTTATCTGATCATCATGCTGCTTGTGTTTTTCGTGGCGGAAGGTTTGATTTTCAGGTACAGCCTGAAGGAGAATTTCACGCTCACGCTCATTTCCTTCGGATTAAGCTATGCGGTCTATTATTTTTCCGTCTTTATCAATTTATTCATTCTCATGCTGTGCCCGCTTCCGATGATGGATCGGTTCGAATCGTACAGCGAGGCGACGGACTACTTTGTTACGCATTACGATAAACTGCGGCACAGATTGGTGGTTCTCTTTGTGATTCTCCTGATCGGCAGCCTGACAATGCGGCT
Source organism: uncultured Ruminococcus sp. (assembly GCA_902803035.1). Classification (GTDB taxonomy): domain Bacteria; phylum Bacillota; class Clostridia; order Oscillospirales; family Acutalibacteraceae; genus RUG762. The sequence continues at coordinate 8,465 of CADCON010000093.1, read as the reverse complement.
GCTGATAAAGAACAAGCGCATCAGAAAAGGGCTGGAGATGCTCATTCAATTCGGAGAAGGCGACGTCGGCCTGTATCTTTCGATTGCGCTGCTTTCCATCCGGCTGCTTTATGCCGTATCGGCTTATTCCGGCAATGATAGTTTTATGATCTTCGCCGTGTGCTTCATTCTGGCGTTGATGTGCCCGTTTATGATTTATTTCTGGATCAAGAAGGAAATCCGGACGAGTTACATTTCCAGAAATCAGGAGAACGAGCTGTCTGTTCTGAAAATGAGTCTGGAAAGCAAGGACAGGCTCATAGAAACGCTGCGGGAAGACAATGAGCGGCTCGCCGAACTGATTCACAAGGACAACAAGCTGATCCCGTCGATGGTCATGGCGGTCAGAAAGGCAGTCGGCGGCGACGGGGAAGGAATCGCGCAGGCCATGGAAACCGCCGACGAGCTCAGCGGAATTTACGCCGAACGAAGCGCGGCGCTGCGGGAATACGAAGCCCATACCCAAACCGTTCCCTCCACGGGAGTGACAGCGGTGGACGCGGTATTGCTTTTTATGTCTGAGAGGGCAGCCAACAATGGCGTTGAAATGAAGGTGAATGTGGACGCGGGATGGGCCGGAATGCTTGGAAGCGTGATCGGACGCAGCGAATTCAATGTGATGCTGGCGGATCTCATGGAGAACGCGATTATCGTCGCGGCTGAATCCGAGGGCGGCGCGGTGGCGTTGCACATCGGTTCAGATGACGGCGTGTATTATTTAGAAGTCCTTGACACGGGTAAGCGGTTTGAAACCGGCGTCCTCCGGGAGATGGGCAAACGCAGGATTACGACACGTTCCGGAAAAGGCGGCAGCGGAATCGGTCTTATGACGCTTTTCAAAATCATGAAGCATACGGGCGCGAGCATGGAAATAGAGGAATTCCCCGGCGGTAAGGGCGCCGGAGCAGCATACATGAAGGCCGTCCGCGTCGTTTTTGACGGTCAGGGCGGCATGAGAATTATGACGGACCGGTCTGAAGAACTCAGGAATGCGCTGGGCGGCAGGTTTGAGATTCTCCCCGGACGGCATGATCAATGAAGAAAGGACCGTCGTTATGCAGGTTGAAGTCATCATACCGTGGCTGGATCTGGGATTGAAGTACACCGTCCTGATGTTCGGTATGTACTATTTATTCATTAAATGTGTCAGCGAAAAGCGGGATTATTCCGTATATTTTGCCGCGGGATTCTTTTCGGCGGCAATGGGAATTTCCATGATCTGGATCAGAATGCCCATTTCACCGCTGCATCTTCCGCTGATGCTGATGTATCTGACACTGACCAATTGCCTTCTGTTCCGGAACGAGCCGCTGCCCGACAATCGTCAGCGGAGAAAATGGAGCCTGAGCGAAATCATGACGCTTTCGCTGCTTTGCTTTACGTTCTGTCAAGCGATATTCTTCCTGACCGGCTTCATCTGGTCGGTGATGCTTTCCTTTGTCTACGAAAAACTGATTCCAGTGTCCCATCATACAGTGAATGATTTTCTCGGCGATGTCCCCGTACACATTGTGGTGTATCTGCTGATGATTGCCAGTATGTGGTTTGTGATCCGTATGGCTGCCAACATGAAAAGGCTTCGCAAGGGCCTGATGACCATTGTGGAACGCCGTTCAGGCGACATCGGAATCATGCTTTCAGTGCTGCTGCTGGTACTGGGCATCTTGTTCTGCGGCGTGGGAATCGGCAGAGAACATATTATTCTCGGCTCAATACTGCTCATTCCGATCATTCTTTTCGGCGTCATCATGATTTTCTGGATCAAACGGGAAATCATGGAGGAATACATCCGCCAGCTTCTGGAGCGGAACGCGGAATGGATGATAAAGAGCCTGTCCGAGAAGGACGAGGTCATCGCCGGGCTGATGGCGGACAATGGACGAATGGCGGATATCATGGAACGGGACAATCAATTGCTTACTATCCTGAATGATTCCGTCAGAAGCGGCGCGTCGCCGGAGGAGATTGCTTCCGCAGCGGAGGCAATCGAAAGGGTTTACAGCGGAAGACTGGAAGCGGTAGGCGCGGCAGGCGTTCAGGAAGCGGAATTCAATCACATCGGCATCGGATCGGTGGACGCCATCCTGGAATATATGGCAAAAGTGGCCAGAGGGGGCGGAATTGATTTTTCCGTAGAAGTCAGTTCTGAGGCGGGCGCGTTGCTCTCCGATGAAATAGACTGCCTTGAATTCAGCACCATGCTGGCGGATCTGACGGAAAACGCGCTCATTTCAGCCAGAAGCGCGGGAACGGCGGCGGTTGCCGTGAATATTGTCAGGAGGGGCGACAACTGCTGCCTTGAAGTGCTTGACAGCGGCGAGAAATTTGACGAAGAGGTACTGCGCCATATGGGAAAACGCCGCATAACGACGCATTCCGGTGAGGGAGGAAGCGGAATCGGAATGATGAATCTCATCAGAATCCTTCATCACAACGGCGCGGGACTGATCATCGAGGAATTCCCCGAAGGCGAAAGATATACCAAGTCGGTGCGGGTGATATTTGACGGCTCGGAAAGCATGAAGCTGATCACCAATCGCTTTGACGGGGCGCATTCGCGGCTGAAGCACAACAGATTCGGCCGCTTTGAGGTATGCAGGAGATAATTCTGCCACATGATGTGATATGAGGAGGATTTTTTGAATAATCAATTGACGACAAAAATGATACATTGCGCGGACATTCATCTTGACGCAAGGCTGTCCGCCTCATTTGATTATGAAACGGCGGAACGCAGGCGCGCGGAGATCCTGCGAACGTTTGTCAGAATGGTGGAATTTGCCGCTTCTGAGAAGGTCAGCGCGATATTGATAGCGGGCGATCTGTTCGACACGGATACAATACACGATGGAGCGAGAAAGACTGTCCTTTCCTGTATATCGTCCCATCCGGGGATCACCTTCTTCTATCTCAGGGGGAATCATGACGGGCATTCATTGACAGACAGCCACACCGGAAAGCCGGGCAACCTGATGCTTTTCGACAAAAGCTGGAGCTGCTATGAATGCGGGAGCATTGCGCTTTACGGAACGGAGTTTTCCTCAGCAGGTAGCGAATTGGATTATGAATCATTGCAGCCCGATCCGGACATGATCAATATTGTGATGCTGCACGGTCAGATCAGCGGATCGGCAGGCGGGGAGGAGTGGGGCATTGATCTCCGGAAGCTTCGCAACAAGGGCATTGATTATCTCGCGCTCGGTCATATCCACGCTTATCAGACCGGAAAGCTCGACGGAAGGGGGACTTACTGCTATCCCGGCTGTCCGGACGGCAGAGGCTTTGACGAATGCGGCGAGCACGGATTCGTTCTGCTTGAAATTGACGACCGGACGAAGCGGGTCAGCAGTAGGTTTATTCCTTTTGCCAGCCGCCGTCTGTATATTGTCAGAGCGGATGTGACCGGGTGTGGCACTTCTCAGGAGATGATACGCGCCGCCGAAGACGCCATTCGTGAAGAAGGGTGCGCTTCGGAGGATCTGGTACGGCTGGTGCTGACAGGCGGTGTTGACGCGGAATGTGAGAAGGATCCCGCTTATATCAGGTCGGCCTTTTCCGACCGGTTCTTTTGCTTTCAGCTGACGGATGAAACAGAGCTGCAATTCGATATGGAGCGGCACAGGCTGGATCGCTCGCTCAAGGGAGAATTCATCAGGTCGGTAGAAGCGGACGATTCCCTTTCCGACGCGGAGAAAGCGGAAGTGATCAGATACGGCCTTCAGGCACTTGCCGGAGAGGGGGCGAAGTAATGGTGAAGCTGATTTCCTGTCATATTGAAAACTTCGGGAAGCTGTGCGACTTTGATATGACATTTGATGAGGGGCTGAACGTCATACGGCGTGACAACGGCTGGGGCAAAAGCACGCTCGCGTTTTTTCTCAAGGCGATGCTCTACGGGCTGGAAGGGGAGCGCAAGCGCGATGCTTCCGGGAATGAGCGCAAAAGATTCTGCCCTTGGCAGGGCGGCGTATTCGGCGGAAGACTGACGTTTGAAACGGGCGGCAAGCGATACACCGTCGCCCGTTCGTTCGGTGATACGCCGGCGAAGGACGTTTTTGAACTGCGCGACGCTGAGAGCAATGCCGTTTCCGCCGATTTTTCTTCCGCGCTGGGGAAGGAGCTTTTCCGGATCGACAGCGCGTCGTTTTTTCGCACGGTGTTTATCGGTCAGAGCGACTGCCCCACCAATTCCACCGACGACATTCACGCCAAGATCAGCAATCTGGCCGATGATACGGACGACATCAACAGCTTTCAGTCGGCGGAGAAGCTGCTCGGCGACCAGATCAGAAGGCTTTCGCCCGAACGCTCCACCGGCTTGCTTTTCCGCGGAAATGAAACAATTGCCGCGCTTCGCCGCAAGGTGCTGGACGGAAATGAGCTGGGCGGGGCGATAGCGGACAAAGAGCGCGAGAGAGCGGAAGCGGAAGCGCGGAAGGCGCGGGACGCCGGCCGGAGGGCGGAGCTTGAAATACTTCAGAAGAAGGCGTTACAGGCGCAGGAAATGCTTCTGGTCCGCCGTGAGCATCAAAGGCTGGAGAAGGCGCGGGACGCCGCCGCCGCGGAGCTGACCGATTCGGAAAAAAGATTTCCCTCCGGAATACCGTCACTGAGCGAAGCGGACGAAATTCTGAGGGCTGTCGGGCGCATGGAAAACAGCGGGCGGTTGATGGATTCATATGAACTGACACTGGGCGAGCGGGAGGAACTGACGGAATTGGATGGCCGATTCGGAGAAAGCGTCCCTTCCCCCGGCATGATCAATGAGCGGATCAAGGATTCCCAGCGCATCTGCGAACACTTTGACAGACTGAAAGAGGTGGAACTGACCCCGGCCGGTCAGGCGCGCATGGAGGAACTGCGGACGGCGTTTTCTTCAGAGGAACCCGATCCGGAGAGTATGGCGGTCGTGTGGAGCGAACGCTGCAAGAAAAAGAGCGCGCTGGCACCGAAGCAGGCGATGCTGGACAGATCGCTTTCCTCCGCCGAAGCGGAAAGGACGGCCCGAACAAGAAGGGCTGTTTTTCTGGGAATCTTCGGCGTTCTGTTAATGCTGCTTGGCGGCGCGCTTGTTGTGACGCTCTATCAAATACACTGGATTTTCCTTTCGGCAGCGGGTGTGATTCTGATGACCGCCGGCGTCATATTTTCCGTTCGTCAAAGGGCGGCGTCAATTGAGGAATTTCTGTCGGAAAAAGAAATCGAATTGAGAAGAAGCGTCAGGGAAACGCTGTTCTCTATAGCGGAAACCGACGGTTTTGTAGAGGATTATCTGGCCGCCCACGACAGAAGCTTTGACGAGCCTTTTGTGCCGGTGATGCTGGCGGAGATACAAGGAGAGCGCAGGGAGCTTGACGCGCTGGAACAGCGGGAAGAGCAGGGAAGAATGCTGCGTGAAGACAGCGGATTTCTGGAAACAAAAGAGCGCGTGAGGGAATTTCTGCGGCAATACGGATTCTCGCCGGCCGGAGAAGATGCTACTGATCAGCTCTATGAGCTTGGCAGAAATGCCGAAAGATACGGCGTTCTCTGTGAAAAACGCAACCGTTATTCGTCCGCGTTCGCGGAATACTGTACGGAGCGGGAAACCGTTGAAGCGTTCGTCAGCCCATTCGGAACGGAGGACGGCGAAGACCTCAGGACTTCCGTGGAGCGGATACGGGATGACATAGCGCGCAGCCGGATGCTCAAAGATCGCGCTGACGCGGCGCAGGCGGAATTGGCGGCATTTGAAGCGGAGAACCCGGCGTCCGGTTCGTCGCAGGAGGAAGCATTGCTGCCCTCGCTGGAGGAGATCAGCGGGGAGCTGAAAGCGATCAGCCTTTCCATCGAAGCGCAGACCCTGAGAATGACCGATCTGAGCGCGGAGCTTACCGGGTTGTATGAACAATACGACCAATGGGAGAAGGATTGTCTTACACTGGATGAAAGCCTTCAATCGCAGGCGGAGAACCAGCGGAAGTACGAACGGCTTGTGAAGGCGCGGGAGCATCTTGTCCGTGCCAAGGAGAGAATGACCGCGCAGTATGTAGACCCTATCAGCCGGGCATTCAGGAAGTATCTGGGAATCATGGAGGAAACGGCAGCCGACCGCTTCAAGGTGGACGCGGACGCCCATGTGACGGTGGAGCAATTCGGATTGCAGCGGGAGTCGTCGCTTCTGAGCGCGGGTTACCGTGACATGACCGGCGTCTGCCTGAGAATCGCGCTGGCCGACGCGATGTATCCGGACGAGAAGCCGCCGCTGATACTGGATGATCCGTTTACCAATCTGGACGACGGCAGAATGACCGCTTCCAGATTGCTTCTGAGGTCGGTTTCGGAAACATACCAGGTGATCTATTTTACCTGCAGCGCATCAAGAGAATAAATTCGCAACCAAAAAGCCGCCCCTTCGCGTAAGTAATACGGAAGGGGCGGCCGCGTTATTCTGATTGGAATATTTCGTCTGCCGTCAGATCGGGCAGGCGGCGTCAGGCTTCAAACGGGAACCGGTAATCCAGCCCGCATTCGTCGCGCAGGGCGATGAATTCCTTCTGAATGGCCTCGCCGACCGGAACGCCCTTGTCCTTGCGCTCAAGCCACGCGAGGTATTCCTTTTCGCCCGCGGTGTAGATGCGTTCGGCACCGGGCGCCTTCTCCGCCGTGCGAAGCTCGCGGCAGATCTCGCCTGCAGTATGCCGGAAGGTGTCAAGACCCATGAAGAATTCCGGGTTGATGACGAAGAAGAAATGCCCCAGCCGGAACATTTTGTTGCTGCCGTCGGGATTCTTGCCGGTGAGATCCTTCATGAAGGGGCCGCCCGACAGCGCCGCCGAGAGAATCTCCACGATGGCGGTGAAGCCGTAGCCCTTGTAGCCGCCGGTTTCCTCACCCATGCCGCCGAGGGGAAGCAGCGAGCATTTGCCGGCGCGCATATCCTTGAGAATCTGCGCGGAATCGGTCATGGTGCCGCCGTCCTTCGTCACCACAAGACCCGCCGGCGTGGGCTTGCCGGAGCGCATATAATACTCGATCTTGCCATTCTGCACGATGGAGGTCGCGCAGTCGAAATTGAAGGCGAATGCCTCGTCGGTCGGCAGCGAGAAGGTCATGGGATTGGTTCCCATCATCGGCTCCACGCCGAAGGTCGGCGCGACCGACGGACGCGCGTTGGTGCCGGTAATGCCGATCATGCCCGCCTTTTCCGCCATGCTCGTCCAGTAGCCGGCTATGCCGTAGTGGGTGGAATTGAAGATGCTGCCGCCCGCCATGCCGTAGGTCTTTGCCTTCCCGATGAGCAGCTCCATCATGCGGTGGCTGGCGACCATGCCCATGCCGTTGTTGGCGTCCATGACGACGGTCGTGGGGGTTTCCTTGACGATTTCGGTTTTGGTGACCGGAAGGAGCGTCCCCGCCTTGATGCGGTCGAGATAGATGGGCTTGAAGCGGTTGCAGCCGTGGCTTTCAATGCCGCGCCGGTCGGATTCGAGCAGCACATCGGTGCAGATTTTCGCGTCCTCCTCCGGCACGCCGTAAGCCACGAACACATCGGTCATGAATTTCTCCGCAAGGTCCCACGGAAGATACGGTCTGGTTTCTGGCTTTTCCATATGTCTACCTCCGTTCGGTTATTGAATAAAAATCATAAAAAATAATTATCATCTCAATAATTATTTGTTCATTCTTATTATAGATCAATTGTCGTTCAAAGTCAATAGCGGAAAGTGATTTTTCGGAACGTGAAACCCGTTGAACATCCGGATCGGGTGAATTATTTACAAAAAATCAACTATTTATAGCAATTTTAGTGTATAATATAATTAAGAATATTCCACAGCGCGCAAAAAGTCCAAACAATCACTTCACACAACCTGACACAGGGAGGTTTAAAGAATCATGGCAAACAGAATCATTCTCAACACGGTTTCGTTCCACGGCAAGGGCGCGATCGGGGAAATCCCCGGCATCGCAAGGTCGAAGGGCTTTACCCACGTCTTTGTCTGTTCCGACCCCGACCTCGTGAAGTTCGGGGTGACCGCGAAGGTGACAGACCTGCTTGACGAGGCGGGCATTCCCTACACGGTGTATTCCGGCATCAAGCCCAATCCTACCATAGAAAACGTCAGGGACGGCGTGCGAGCCTTCCGGGAATGCGGCGCGGATTCGATTATCACCATCGGAGGCGGCTCTTCCATGGACACCGCGAAGGCCATCGGCGTGATCATCACCAATCCCGAATTCGAGGACGTGCGTTCGCTCGAGGGCGTCGCCCCCACGAAGAATCCCTCGAAGCCGATCCTTGCCGTGCCGACGACCGCCGGCACCGCCGCCGAAGTCACGATCAACTACGTGATCACCGACGTCGAGAAGAAGCGCAAGTTCGTGTGCGTGGACCCGCACGACATCCCCGTCGTGGCGTTCGTCGACCCCGAGATGATGGCGAC
>CADCON010000092.1 GCA_902803035.1 uncultured Ruminococcus sp. | reverse complement strand
GATGACGGCGACGGCATTCCGCAGGACAAGGCGAGGGCGGCGGAGTATTATCAGGAGGCGGCCGATCTCCGTGTTCCGGACGCCGCGCATCGGCTGGGAAAGATGTATGACGACGGCGACGGCATTCCGCAGGACAAGGCGAAAGCGGCGTATTTCTTCCGGCTGGCAATGGAACATGATGATCCGGACGCCGCGCTGCGGCTGGGAAAAATGTACGATGACGGCGACGGCATTCCGCAGGATAAAGCGAACGCGGCGGAATGCTTCCGGCTGGCGGTGGAACATGATAATCCGGAAGCCGCGCTGCGGCTGGGAAAGATGTATAACGAAGGCGACGGCATTCCGCAGGACAAGGCGAAAGCGGCGGAGTGCTTCCGGCTGGCAATGGAACATGATGACCCGGATGCCGCGTTCCTGCTGGGAATGCTGTATTTCAACGGCGACGGCCGTCCGAAGGATAAGGTGAAGGCGGCGGACTGTTTCCGGAAGGCGGTTGATCTCAATCATCCGGAAGCCGCGTTCCTGCTGGGAACGATGTATTATACAGGCGAAGGCATCGGACAGGACAAGGCGAAAGCGGCGGCTTGCTTCCGGTTCGCGGTAGAACATGATGATCCCGCCGCGGCTTACAGGCTGGGATTGCAATACCTCACCGGCGACGGGGTGGATCTGGATAAGAAAAGGGCGGCGGATCTTCTCCTGAAGGCTGCCGAAGGCGGAAATCCGGCGGCCGCTTATGAAATGGGAAAAATGTATTACGACGGCAACGGTATCCCGCAGGACAAGGCGAAGGCGGCGGAGCTTCTCGAAAAGGCTGCCGACGTGGGCATTCCCGGAGCGGCGACCGTTCTGGGCGGTATGTACAGGATCGGCGACGGCGTGGAGTCGGATCCCGCAAAGGCGGTCACGCTGCTGAACCAAGGCATGAAGGAAGGCTCCGCCGAAGCGGCATTCCAATTGGGACTGATGTATGAGCAGGGTGACGGCGTGGAACGCAATCCCGGCGCGGCCGCGAGATTCTTCAGCAAGGCGGAGGAGAGCGACCATATGGAAGCGACTTTCCGGCTGGGCAGGTTGTATCTTGACGGGGCAGGCGTCAGACAGGACAAAGCGGAGGCACTGCGGCTTTTCAATAAAATTGTGGGGCTGGGGCATTCCGCGACAATATACACGCTGGGCGAGATGTATTTTGACGGAAACGGTGTGAAGCAGGACAAAGAGGAAGCTGTCCGGTTTTTCCTGAGCGCGGCGCAGCTTGACTATCCCGAAGCCATGCTGAAGCTCGGCGTTATCTACTTTACCGGCGACGGGGTGGAACGCGACGGCGTGAAGGCCGAAGAATTCCTGAAAAAGGCGTGTGAGATGGGAAACGCGGAAACGTATTTCCGGCTCGGACAGCTTTATACCGAAGGCGTATCCGGAATTCCCGACGAAAGCGCGGCGGCTGATATGTTCGCAAAGGGCGCGGACAGGGGCGATACGGACTGCATGATGGCACTGGGCGAGATGCTTCTGACCGGCAAAGGCACGGACAGCGACCCCGAAGCGGCGGTGGATTTCTTCCGCAAGGCAGCCGACAAGGATGATGTCCGCGCGATGGTGCGACTCGGCGGGATTTACCTGAACGGCGAAGGCGTCCCGCAGGACTGCGGGAAGGCGGCGGAATTCCTTGGCAGGGCAGCCGACAAGGGCAACGCCCGTGCGACGGCTATGCTCGGCGGAATGTACCTGAAGGGCGAAGGCGTCCCGCAGAACTGCGAGAAGGCGGAGGAATTGCTGCGGCGCGCGGCTGATCTCGGCGACATTCAGGCCGCGATGGATCTGGCCGGCGCTATGACGAGAGCGGACAGCGGTATTCCGCGCAGCGAAAAGGATGCGGCGGAGCTTTATCTGAAGACAGCGGAGAATGTTTTTTCCGGCAGCAGCGTTCCACAGGACAAGGCAAAGGCGGAGGAATTATTCCGTCAGGCCTCCGCTTTGGGAAGCGCGCAGGCTTCCTGCCGGCTTGCCTTTATGTATCTTGACGGCGACGGGGTGAACAGGAGCGAAGGCGACGCGGCGGTCTTTCTTGCCAAGCTCAGCAGACAGAACGGCGGCGAAGATCTGTTGAGATTCGCGAAAATGTATCTTGACGGCAAAGAGCCCTTCCCACAGGACAGGCGTAAGGCTGTTCTTTTGTATGAGGAGGCGGTGAAGGAAGGCAGCGGAAAAGCGGCTTTTGAGCTGGCAAGGATTTACGCCAGGGAAGGCAGTGTGAACGCGGACAGGCACGAGCTGGAGGAATTGTGGAGAACCGCCGAGGTGTCCGGAGGCGTCGACGTCGTCTTTGCGCTGGGCGAAATGTACGAAAAAGGAAATATGGTCACTCAGAACAAGGTCAAGGCGGCGGCACTCTTCTGCAGGGCGGCTACCCTGTATTACTCCGGTGAAGACTGCGATGTGGACCTGCTCAAGGCGGCGGGGCTCTTTCAGCGGGCGGCTGATCTCGGCAATCCTGTGGCGGCCTTCAGGCTGGCGGAGATGTACGACGAAGGCACAGGCGTAGGACAGAACAAGACGATGGCGGCTACCTATTACGCGAAGGCGGCGGAAGCGGAAAATATCCGGGCGATTTACAATCTTGCCGTGATGTATGACGAGGGCGAAGGCGTTTCGCAGGACAAGACAAAGGCCATCAGGCTGTATGAAAAAGCCGCCGCCGCAGATTTTGTCGACGCTCTGTGCAATCTCGGCGATATTTACAGCTGCGGTGACGGCGTGACGACTGATAAGCCGAAAGCGGCGGAGTATTACAGGCGGGCGGCGGATCAGAATGACCCGGACGCCTGCTACTGGCTGGCCGTGATGCATTACCAGGGCGACGGAATCCCGCGCGACACAGTCTTTGCGCTGGAGCTTTTCCGCAAGTCCGCCACTCTCGGCAACCAGAAGGCGCGGAATGTCATGGCGCAGCTTTTGGGAAACTGACCTCCGGACTGCCGGGGGGACAATTCCGTCCGGGCTATTGCAAACGGAGGAAGCATCATGTATAGTATTGAATGGCATATACTTTTATCATCTGATCGTAAGGAAGGAAATGTATGAACATTATCATCGTGGGCAGCGGCAAGGTCGGACGCGCGCTGACCAGACAGCTTTCCAGGGAAAATCATGACGTGGTGGTGATCGACAAGGACCCGCAGGTGGTCGAGGATCTCATCAACGCATTCGATGTCAACGGCATCTGCGGCAACGGCGCGTGCTACGACATTCAGAAGCAGGCGGGCGTCGACAAGGCGGACCTGCTTGTTTCGGTCACTCAGACCGACGAGCTGAATATTCTCTGCTGCATGGTCGCCAAGAAGATGGGGTGCCGTCATTCCATCGCCCGCGTACGCACGCCGGAATATTCCAAGCAGCTCGATTTCATGCGGACCGGATTCGGCATCAGTATGCTGGTCAATCCGGAGTATCTCGCCGCCAATGAAATCGCCAGAATCCTGCGCTTTCCCTCGGCAATCAAGCTGGAGCCGTTTGCCAACGGCAGAGTGGAGCTTGCCGAGATCATGATCTCCGAGGGGAATGACCTGATCGGCAAGCCGATTCACATCATTCATGAGAAGTACCGCGTGAGCGTTCTGGTGTGCGCGGTCAAACGGGGGGATCAGGCGATCATTCCCGACGGCAATTTCATCATCAAGCAGGGCGACCGCATCAGCGTGACCGCTTCCCGCCCCGAGCTGGTCAATTTCATGAAGAAGCTCGGTCTCTACCGCACCCGCACCAAACGGGTCATGATCGCCGGCGGCGGCAACGTGGGCTATTATCTCGCCCGCCAGCTCAGCGAATCGGGCCATACCGTCAAGGTGTTGGAAAAAAAGGAGGTCCGCGCCATCGAATTGGGCGATATCCTGCCCGGCGCGGAGATTATCTGCGGCGACGCCACCGAGAGAGAGCTTCTCAATGAGCAGGGGCTGGATCATCAGGACGCGTTTGTCGCTCTGATGGGACGCGACGAGGAGAACGCCATCATTTCCATGTATGCCGCCTCCCAGAAGATCAGCAAGGTGGTCACCAAGGCGAGCCGCATTTCCACCGACGTTCTCAGCAGCATCGGCCTGGAATCGGTCATTTCGGCGCAGGAGCTTGCCACCGACCGCATACTCAGCTATGTCCGCGCCCTGCATAATTCCGAGGGCACCGGCGTCCGCACGCTTTACCGCATTGTCGACGGCAAGGCGGAGGCGTTGGAATTCGGGGTGCCGAATGATTTTGACTACATCGGCGTGACCTTCCGCGATCTCAGACTCAGGAAGAATCTCATCATCGCCTGCATTATCCGCCGCAACAAAATCATCTTCCCGCGCGGCGGCGATTGCCTGGAAGCCGGCGATACCGTGATCGTGGTCACCTCCATCGAAAGCCTCCGCACCCTTGCTGACATAGTGGAATAAGGCGGTGGAAGTATGAATTATCATATGATAAGATATGTCATCGGGCAGATCATGAAGCTCGGCGCGGCATTGATGGGGCTTCCGCTGCTGGCGTCGCTCTATTATCTCGATGAAGGCACTATTCCGCTGCTCGCGGTCATGCTCCCGCTCGGCATCATGGGCTATATCCTCACGGGATTCAAGCCGAAGAACCAGACCATCTACGCCCGCGAGGGATTCGTGATCGTCGCGCTGGCGTGGGTCCTTCTCTCCGCGTTCGGCGCGCTTCCCTTTGTGATCGGCGGACAGATCCCCTCCTTTACCGACGCGCTGTTTGAAACGGTGTCCGGCTTTACTACTACCGGCTCCACGCTTGTTCCCGACATCGAATCGTTCCCCATGAGTCTGAAGCTGTGGCGCAGCTTTACCCATTGGATCGGCGGCATGGGCGTTCTGGTCTTTGCCCTTGCCATTCTTCCCGCGGGCAGCGCGCAGTCCATGTACATCATGCGCGCCGAGGTCCCCGGCCCCTCCGTGGGCAAGCTGGTCGCCAAAACGCAGCTCACCGCCCGCATTCTGTACGGCATCTATATTTTCTTCACGGTTCTTGAAGCGGTCATGCTCCGGCTGACCGGAATGCGCTGGTTCGACTGCGTGGCCAATGCCTTCGCAACGGCCGGAACGGGCGGCTTTTCGGTGCTCAATGACGGCATCGGCGGCTACCACAACGTCTGGGTCGAGGTGGTCATTACCGCGTTCATGCTGATTTTCAGCATCAATTTCAACCTTTTCTACCTTCTCCTCATCAGGCGGTTCTCCGACGTGCTGAAAAATGTCGAGATCAAGGTCTTTTTCGGCATCTATCTCTTCAGCACGCTCATGGTGACCTTCAATATCGCGCCGATGTACAATTCCTTCTCCAGGGCGCTGCGGTACGCGGGATTCACGGTGGCGTCGCTCTCCAGCTCCACCGGCTTCGGCAATTCCGATTTCACCCAGTGGCCGGGTTTCTCGCAGACCATTCTGATCCTGCTGATGTTCTGCGGCGCGTGCGCCGGCTCCACCGGCGGCGGTCTGAAGGTCGCCCGTGTCATTATCCTTCTCCGGTCGGGACTCAGGGAAATGCGCCGCCAGCTCAATCCCAAGGTGGTGGCGACCGTCAAGCTGGAAGGACAGTCGGTGGACAGCGAACAGATCATGACGCAGGGCTCCTTTTTCATTATATATATGGTGATCCTTCTTGTGTCCACGCTTTTCATCTCGATGGACAAATACGGCTTTGACGTGTCCTTTTCCGCGGCTCTCACGGCTCTCAACAATATGGGCCCCGGTATCGGCGCAATCGGCCCCTACGGCAACTTTTCGGAATTCACCCCGCTGTCGAAATTCGTTCTGATTTTTGATATGCTGGCCGGACGACTGGAGATATTCCCTGTGCTGATTGCCTTTATGCCCAGAACATGGAAAAAAGCGTGAGCTTCGGCGGCTTCTCCGTGACGAAATTTAAACCTTAAAAATATGCAAAATGCCAAATACCTGTTTCGCCACCCCGCCGGAAGGGGTATGCCGGCGGTGAAATCAAGTGAAAATCCGCTTCGGATAGCCCTGATTGTTTACAGTTTGTTCATTCTATTTGTGGCAAGCGGACAATTCTTGGTTAAAAAATCGTTCATAATAGCAAAAATCCTCCGCCTTTTTGACGGAGGATTTTTTTGCGAATTTTACTGTTATCAAATAATTCAAACCTTGGTCATATCTGCTTCAATCTTCCCTATACATAATTTATATAAAATTAATAGTTGACTGAGAATTTTTTAGTGCTATAATATTAACGATAGGTGAATTGCGCCCCGGCCCGACTAATTCATCAATATTTTATCAAAGATAGGAGCTCTGTCTATGTTAAAAAGAAGTGAATACGTTGTTATGTCGCTGTCATTTGTATTTATGCTTGCCATATTTCTTGTGATATCGATGAACTACATCACGGATTCCGCCTCCAGCAATAATGATATTACCGACAAGTTCGACTCGTCGGCTCATATTGCCGACCCGGAAAAGCTCGATAAGGAATACCTTATCGTCACGGGAAACGATACGGTTATCTGCGAGAACGTCAAACGGTCGCTTGAGTACGCAAAAAAGGGTTACAAGGTTTCCGCTAATTCCTATACCCTCAATACCAACGACTTCAAGGGCATCAAGGCGGTCATCGTCACTACCCCCGACCTCAACTCGCTCGGCGATATGATCCTGATGATGAATGCCGTCAAGCACGGCATCAACATCTTCTTTGCGGCCGTCCCGCAGGAAGGCTCGGATAATTACGACCTCTACTGCGAAGCACTCGGCATCGTTTCCAGAACGGGTCAGGCGAACATCGCGGGCTTCCAGGCGTTTGAAGGACTCTTTGCCCAGAAGGGCGATATCGTCTGCAACGACTATCCGCTGACCGTGGAGGATATCAGAGTCGACGCCACCTGCCGCAAGTACATCTTTGAATATTCCCACGATCCCAACAGGGATCAGAGCACCATGGTGCCGCTGCTGTGGAGAACGGTCTACGGCGACGGCCAGATCTTCGTGCTGAACGCGGACTTCCTTCAGCACAGCTACGGCATGGGTCTGTGTACCGCCGTTCTCTGCGGCATGGAGCCGGACTATGCCTATCCCATCGTGAACGCCAAGGTGTATTACATCGACAGCTTCCCCTTCATCAGCTATGAAAACGGCGACGCCATGATGAGATTCTACAACAGAGATTCCCAGGCGTTCATCAAGGATCAGGTCTGGCCGAACCTGGTTACCATGATGAAGGATTCCGATATCCGGTTCACCGGACTGTACTACGCGTACCTTACCGACGCGGCGAGCGAATCCACCAATTTCAATGTTTCCACGCTGTCCTACTTCAAGAAGCAGTTCAGCAAGTACGGCTGCGAATTCGGCTTCGGCGGATACCACCCGGATATCCACACGGACAAGGAGCTGGAATCCAAGGCACTCGACACCAGCTTCAACCAGTTCAGGTTCAACATGGGCAGCTACAACCTGCTTACCTATAAGTATTCCTCCAGCATTTCCCAGTCGCTGCAGAACAATATGCTTGGCAAGCTCAGAAAGGTTTCCGTCTATGTCAGCAAGCTCGACGTCCCCGAGGAAAGCAGCGACTATCAGGCGCCCCTGGGCTTCGCCAAGAGCAATGTGGTCAATATGCCGATTATCTGCGAGGAAGTGGTTCCGAGCTACCAGGATTACTGGAAGGCGTGTAATATGGCTTCCGGCATCGGCCTTTCCACCCATTACTTCGATATGTATGACGTCATCACCAACACCAGCAACTACAGCTATGAGTGGATGACATATTCCCAGAATCTCGCCAAGGAATTCAACCTGCTCAAGAGAGGCACGTCATGGCTGACCGAGAGAACCTCCGCGCAGGCTGGCTACCGTGCCAAGAGATTCCTCTGCGTGATGCCGCAGTTCAAGTTCACCGACAACGAGCTGACCATTACGTGCGACAATTTCGACGACCGGGCGACCTTTATTGTCAAGACCTCCAAGAAGCTCAAGCCGGACGAGGCGAACTTTGAAGCCACCAAGATCAGCGACGGCTTCTACATGGTCGAGGTATTCAAGCCTGAGGTCACCATCAAGCTGTACAAATAACATCGGCGGCAGGCGGTTTCCTCCCCGGAAGCCGCGCCGGCGAATCACCAACCGTAAACCAATCATTTCACATACATGAAGGAGGAAATAACTCAATGAAGGTTTGCTTGATTGCGGAAGGAAGTTATCCTTATACCTTCGGCGGCGTTTCCGCTTGGGTGCAGATGCTCATACAGGGCGTGCCAAAGGTCGAATTTGCCATTCAGACCATCGTGGCGAGCCGCGCTGACGCCGGCGAATGCAAATTCGTCATTCCTCAGAACGTCGTTTCCATGCACGACACCTTCCTGACCGACGACGACGTGGTTCACAAGGTGCGTAAGAAGACCAAGATGAATGCCAAGGAAAAGGACGCCTTCAAGTCGCTGCTCTACGGCAAGAATGTCGACTGGGTGACAATCTTCAATTACTTTGAGCATCAGGACGTTTCCATCAACGGCCTGCTCATGGGCAAGGATTTCTATGACATCGTCATGGAGTTCTACAAGGATAAGTATTCGCAGACGGTTTTCGTCGACTTCCTGTGGAACACGCGTTCGCTTTACCTGCTGCTCTTCAAGGTGCTCAAGACGCCGATGGAAGTCTGCGACATCTACCATTGTGTGGCAACCGGTTATTCCGGCATTCTCGCCGCCAAGGGCAAGGTGCTTTACAACAAGCCGATGATCCTCAGCGAGCACGGTATCTACACCCGTGAGCGCGAGGAGGAAATCATCAAGAGCAGCTGGACGCAGGGCATTTACAAGGACATCTGGATCCACTACTTCTATTGCCTTTCCGACTGCGCGTATTATTACGCCGACAAGATCACCTCGCTCTTCAAGGCCGCGCAGAAAATCCAGCTGGAGCTGGGCTGCGATCCCGAAAGGACAGTGGTCATTCCAAACGGCGTCAACATCCGCGACTACGAATCCTTCCCCCGGAAGGACGCGGACGATCCCTACATCAACATCGGCGCGCTGCTCCGCGTGACGCCGATCAAGGACGTCAAGACGCTGCTGAGCGCCTACAGCTTCGCCAAGGAGGAAGTGCCTGAGCTGAAGCTGTGGATCATGGGCCCGACCGACGAGGATCCCGATTATTACAACGACTGCGTGGAGATGGTGGAAGTCAACCATCTGCAGGACATTGAATTCACCGGCCGTATCAAGCCCAAGGATTATCTGGCCAAGATGGATATGCTCATTCTCACCAGTATTTCCGAAGGCCAGCCGATCGTCATGCTGGAGGCCATGGCGTGCAGCATTCCCTGCATTGCCACGCAGGTCGGCGACTGCGCGGGCCTTATCAGGGGCGATCACGACGATATGGGCGATTGCGGCATTGTCACTCCGACAATGAACGTCGCCCGCATAGCGCAGGCCATTGTCACGCTCGCCAAGAGCCCTGAACTTCGCAGAAAGATGGGCGAGATCGGCAAGAAACGCGTCGCCGATCATTACACCAAGGACGGCTGGCTCATCGAATATTCCAAACTGTACGATCACTACGCAGCAGTCGGCACAACAACGGCTGTCGCTCCAAAGAAAAAATAATCG
>CADCON010000091.1 GCA_902803035.1 uncultured Ruminococcus sp. | reverse complement strand
TTCGACCGCCTGCCTGAGGGTATCCACGGAAACGTCACCCGACAGAGTGACGACGGCCGTGCCCTTCTCATGGCTGACGTCCGCTTTGGCCACGCCTTCAATGTCTTCCAGCGTCTGCTTCACTCTCGCTTCACAGTGACCGCACATCATGCCTTCGATTTTCATCGTGATCTTGTTCTTGCCAAACATTTCTTCCTTCTCCTTGTCTTGTGTTGTTTCGATGGTGAAATTCTCCGCCGGCTTGATTTTCCTGTCGCGCTTCGGGGAGCGGATTTTCAGGAAATTGAGCCGCAGGGCATTGGACACCACGCAGAAGCTCGACAGGCTCATGGCCGCCGCGCCGAACATCGGGCTAAGCTTCCAACCGAAGAGCGGAATCCATACCCCCGCCGCCAGCGGTATGCCGATTATATTGTAGAAAAACGCCCAGAAGAGATTCTGCCTGATATTCCGCAGCGTCGCGCGGCTGAGCCGTATGGCCGCTGATACATCGCTGAGCCTGCTCTTCATCAGCACCACTTCCGCCGCGTCAATGGCGACGTCAGTCCCCGCGCCAATGGCGATTCCCACGTCGGCGGTTGTCAGCGCGGGCGCGTCGTTGATGCCGTCGCCCACCATGGCTGTCCTGCCGTGCTTTTTCAATTCCTCTATGACACTCTGCTTGCCGTCGGGCAGAACGCCCGCTACTACATCGTCAACGCCCGCCTGCTTCCCGATGGCCATGGCCGTCTGTTCATTGTCGCCGGTCAGCATGACCACGCGCAATCCCATATTCCGCAGCTCGCGGATCGCCTGCGGACTGTCAGGCTTGATCGTATCGGCCACGGCGATAATGCCCAGCAGCGCGTCATTCTCGGCAAAGTAGAGAGCCGTTTTCCCTTCCGATGACAGCTTCTCCGCGCTTTCGCGCAGGGCTTCGGGAATGGCTGCAAATCCGCTGATAAAGAGTCTGTTACCTCCGTGAAGGTCTTTGCCGTCAAGCACGGCGGAAAGTCCCCGTCCGGGGACCGCCCTGAAATCCTCCACCTCAGAGACTGCAAGCCCCTTTTCCTTCGCGGCTTCCATGACAGCGGACGCCAGCGGATGCTCGCTGCGGCTTTCCAGAGATGCGGCCTTGGCAAGCAGCGCGTCAGGCGATACACCATCCGCCGGCAGGAGATCCGTCACCTTTGGCAGCCCCTCGGTGATGGTGCCGGTCTTGTCGAGGGCGACAATCTGCACTTCGCCGGCACGTTCGAGCGAGGCGGCTGTCTTGAACAGAATGCCGTTTCTCGCGCCTATGCCGTTGCCTACCATGATGGCAACCGGCGTCGCAAGCCCCAGCGCGCAGGGACAGCTGATCACCAGCACGGAAATCCCCCGCGCCAGCGCAAAGCCCGCGCTTCTGCCGACAAGCAGCCATACGACGGTGGTGACAACCGCAATGGCGATGACCGACGGCACGAATATTCCCGAAACGCGGTCCGCGATCTTGGCAATGGGCGCTTTTGTCGCCGCCGCGTCGCTCACCATTTTAATGATGCGGGAAAGGGTGGTGTCCTCCCCCACTCCCGTCGCTTCGCAGCGGATATAGCCCGACTGGTTCACCGTTCCGGCGGAAACCGCGTCGCCCGGCAGCTTATCCACCGGAATGCTCTCGCCGGTCAGGGCGGATTCGTTCACCGCGCTGCTGCCCTCCGTGACAATGCCGTCCACCGGAATATTCTCTCCCGGACGCACCGCGAAGACGTCGCCCTTTTTCACCTGTTCAATAGGGACCGTGACCTCTTCGCCGTTCTTCACCAGAACCGCCGTTTTCGGCGCCAGCTTCATCAGCCCCCGCAGCGCGTCGGTTGTTTTGCCCTTGGAACGCGCTTCCAGCATTTTTCCCACCGTAATGAGCGCGAGGATCATGGCGGCGGATTCAAAATAGAATTCATCCATGTACGCCGCCGCGCCCGCTATATTGCCCTTCGCCTGCTGCGCGGTCATGGCAAAGAGGGCATAGGTGCTGTACACAAAGGACGCGCCGGAGCCGAGCGCAACGAGGGTGTCCATATTCGGCGCGCGGTGGAGCAGCCCACGGAAGCCGCTGACAAAGAATTTCTGATTGATGACCATGACAATGGCCGCCAGAAGCAATTGCGCCAGTCCCATGGCGACGTGATTGCCTTCAAAGAAGGGTGGCAGCGGAAAGCCCCACATCATATGCCCCATGGAAAAATACATCAGCACAAGCAGGAAGCCCAGCGACGCGATCAGCCGTTTTTTCAGAAGCGGCGTCTCCCTGTCGGCAAGCGGGTCGTCCGTGGCGGCGGGAGCGGAAACGGCGGCCTTCTTCAGTGACGCGCCGTAACCCGCCTCCTTCACCGCGTTGATGATGGCTTCTGGCGAGGCGGTTCCCTCCACGCCCATGGAATTGGTGAGCAGGCTGACCGAACAGGCGGTAACGCCCTCCACCTGCGACACGGCTTTTTCCACCCTGGTACTGCAAGCCGCGCAACTCATTCCCGTGACATTGAATTGTTCTATCATCATCTCTCCCTTTCCGTTAGTCTGAACTAATTATATCGCTTCGGAAAAGATTTGTCAAGTGGGCTGTACAACCGTCGTCTGAAACGCTCAGAAGGTGTAGGCAACAGGCGCGGCGGTGAAGGAGCAGATCACCGCGCTGACGTTTTGCAGATAGAACACCTCGAATTTGCCGTCGTCCAGACTGTACAGGCCGCCAAGCTCCGGATTGGCGTCGAGCATTGCCTTCCGCGCTTCGCGCCGCTCGTCAAATACCGCCTCGGCCGTCAGACGGATCCATCTGCCGTCTGGCGACATTCCGGAGATTTCAACCTTCGGATTGGCCTTCATCTGGGCGTAAACCGCCTTCTGATTGGAGGTAGTGAGGTACAGCCGCCCCTCAAATTCGCACTGTGCGCCGAAGGGACGCACTCTCGGCTGGTCGCCGTCCATCGTGGCGATGTAATACACCCGGCACAGCTTCAGAAACTCGAGAACTTCTTTCATTGACAAGACTTCCTTTCATTTATTCGCTCATCAGAGCTTTATCATCATCGGCTGATTTCACTGATCCTTTTCCTTGTAGTAGAGCATACAGTGACAGTAGCCCTCAAATTCCGGATCCGCGATCTGGTCGCGGAATTCCTTGCACATACATCTGGTGTCCTCGGTCTTTTCCAGACGGCAGGGGCAATACCCTCCCTTTTCCTTCAGACCCTTCCGGATCGTTTCCACGATTTCCGGATTTTCATTCAAACGAATCTTTGCCATCTGCAACTTCTCCTTTGTCTGATCATCAGATAAGCGGTTCAATGCTGTCAAACCGAATCGACGACGATCTGATCTTCTGCTCGCCGCCCACAACCGTGACAATCGAGCCTTCCAGCCATTCCTTCAGAAGCGGCACGAGCGAGCGGATATCTTCAAGGGTCGTGGAAATAATCTGCCTTCTCACGTTCTCGGCGTCCTCCGCCGTGACCCCGCTCATCTCCCTGCGGATCTGCGTCAGTCCCTTGACATACGCCGGACGCGGACGGTCGAGGGAATTGAGCGCGCCTATCACGAATTGACGGAGTGTGCGCTCGTCCATTTCAAGACTGTCGATATAATCCACCGCCGAACGGTAGCAGGCAATGGTTTCGTCAAGATTGGGATCGCGGAACGATACCATCGCCGCGGCTCCCGTGCGGGCGAATCTGACGCCCACGCCATACGCGCCGCCCAGTACGCGGACGTTCTGCCACAGATAATCGGTATTCAGCAGATGCTGCAGCACCAGCAGGTGCCCGTACCTGTCGGAAGCCTCCTTCGGCAGCATACCGCAGATCGCGGCGTACTGCACCTGAGAGGGTGAACAGAGCGCGCTGCTGCGTTTCGGGGAAAGCGTTACCGAGGACAGCGACCCGCTGCCCGCATGGCCTTCCTTCAGCAGCCTGATAAACGCCCCGGTCAATCTCTTCGCCTCCGGCAGGAAGCTCTCCTCGCCGACATAGGCGAACTGCCAGCCCTCAGGATCAAACAGGCTCTTTCTTATCTCATCAAGAGAAGCGACAAGCTCTCCCTTCTTACTCTCATAATCGCCAAGCAGTCCGCAGAGGAACTGATAGAAGGAATAGCCCTGCAAAGCGTCCGTCCATGCGACGGCTTCTGAATAGGCGCGCAAGCCGATATTCTGCGCGACGACGTTGGAAGAGTCGAGAAGCTCGCGTTCGTAGCCTGTCTTGAGCTGAAGCAGCATATCGCGGATATGATCCGTGTCCGAAAAATCCGTTTCCAGAAGGATTTCGCGGTTGATGTCAAACGCCTTATCGGCATTGTGATACAGGAATCGTGTCAGCCAGCTCATGACGGGTGTAACAGTGCCGTCCACAAGCGATTCCGTTATATCCAGGCGATGCTCGATCCCGCCTGTCACGCAGTCGATCAGGTCGGACAATTCCGAATAGCTGTGCGACGCGGTGTCCACCGCTCCGAAAAGCTCGGTGAAAATTCTGTAATAGGGAATCAGGGATTGATCCAGCCGGCGGATATCATAGCACCAGTCGAGATAGGCTATCGAATTGGTCTGTCTGCGCTGCCAGATCAATTCGCCGCCTTCGATGGCCATTCTTTCCGAAGGCTGATAATCCGGATCTGACGAAAGATCGCTCCGTTCAAGAATCGGTATTCTGGCGGCGTTCTCAGGGCTGTCCTCCGACCCGCGGTATTCATTGAGCGCGCGGTAGTCGCTCACCAGCCCGGAGAAATCCTCCTTTGCCGCGTTCTCACGGCATTTTTCCGCAATCAGCGCATCCTCGCGGTCGGTAAATCCGGTGTCCGGGCGGAGGGTGACGATATTCTTATGCGGATTACGGATGAAATGGGTCTCGATAAACCGCTCGAAATAATCCGTTTTCGCCAGCTCCTTGAGCCTGTCTATCGCGTCGAAGAATTCCAGCAGCTCCAGCGGATCGTCCTCGTCATAAAGCAGCTTGGGAAGCAACTGAATGGCAAAGGCAATTCCTTTGGTCTTCCATGTGTCGGAATCCTCCTTCTCACAGAATTCCAGCATATTCAGCGTCGCGGTCAGGCGTTCCTTGTCAATGCCGTTTTCAACAACGGAACGGAGAGTGGATTCAATGATGCCTGTAAACGCCTCTTTGTCGCTCTCCCGGCAACCCGCGCCCGTGATGGCAAAGCAGGGGACCTTGATAAGCTCATCGACGGAGGAATAAAA
Organism: uncultured Ruminococcus sp.; assembly: GCA_902803035.1. Taxonomy (GTDB): domain Bacteria; phylum Bacillota; class Clostridia; order Oscillospirales; family Acutalibacteraceae; genus RUG762. The sequence goes on along the minus strand of CADCON010000091.1, from coordinate 25,532 downwards.
ATCCTCGCCCACGCCCGCCTTCTGCATGGCCATTTTGATATCCGCGCCCTGAGAGGAGCAGAGAATCCGGTCAATGACCCGCAGCGTCAGCAGATTCAGCGGGGTGTGCGTGATGTGCATGGCGAAATTATACGAGAAATAAAAGCCGTTCTCCAGCTTGGATTCGTCCGCCGGATAGGACGCGGCGTATTCGCTGTCAAAGCAGTCGGAGGGAATTTCCCCGACGCGGTACGTTTCGGAGCGTTCGTACCGATCAAGGTATCGGTCAGAGATATATGCCAGCGTTTCTTCCTCGTCAATATTGCCGTAAAGGAAAATAAAGCAGTTGGAAGCCGTGTAATGCCTGCGGTAGAAGTCAACCAGTTCTTCATAGGAAAGGTCGCAGATCGCAAGCGGCAGACCGCCTGATTCATAGGAATAGGGCGTTCCCTTGAAAAGCGACGCGGTGACAGCTTCCTCCAGCAGCGCGTCAGGGGATCCCTCTACGCCCTTCATCTCGTTGAAGACCACGCCGTTGAAGCCTTCCACGCCTGTTTCGTCCTCACTGATGACATAATGCCTGCCCTCCTGAAGGAATACCTCCTTCTTTCCGGGCATCAGCGGGTTAAACGCCGCGTCAAGGTAGACGTCCGCAAGATTCCTGAAGTCCTTGGCATTGGTGCTGGCTACGGGATACACCGTAAAATCGCTGTAGGTCATCGCGTTGAGGAAGGAATACATCGAGCCTTTCATGAGCTGGACAAAGGGGTCCTTCAGCGGGTAGCTGGCAGAGCCGCAGAGCACCGAATGCTCGATGATGTGGGGGATACCCTTGTCATTCTCCGCGGGCGTGGAAAACGCTATGCTGATTGCCCTGTTATCATCGTCCGCAGGCATGACTATGACCCTCGCGCCGGTCTTGTCATGCGTGTAGATTCTTACCTCACATCTGAGGTCCCGGATAAACCTGCTGTGAGTCAGTGTGTAATGGTTCATTGGCTTTTCTCCTTTTCACTCCGTGGAATCCGGACGCGAGCTGACGCCCCCCGAATTCCCACCAATCTGATATTGTTTATTATATATGTTATTTCCCACTAATTCAACAACATACTGTAAATATTCATTCCGTCAGAAAAGCCGCGGAGAGCAACCGCCTTCAGGGCGTCACTCACCGCGGCCATATGGCTGCCGGATGATTCATCAGAAGCAGCCGTTGTTATTTTCCAAGACGTTCGCAGACAGCGTCGCCCATTTCCGAGCATGACACCTTCCTGAAGCCCTCCACATAAATGTCAGGGGTGCGAACCTCGGTGAGAACGCCGGCGACAGCCTTCTCGATCATATCGGAGGCTTCGGGCTGACCGAGGGAATACTTGAGCATCATGGCGACAGAAAGAATGGTGGCAAGGGGATTGGCGATATTCCTGCCGGCAATGTCGGGGGCGGAACCGTGAATCGGTTCATAGAGTCCCGCGCCGCTCGCTCCCAGCGAAGCGGATGCAAGCATTCCGATGGAGCCTGAAATCATGCTGGCTTCATCCGAAAGAATGTCGCCGAAGATATTGGATGTCAGCACCACATCAAACTGCGAGGGGTTGCGGACAAGCTGCATGGCGCAGTTATCCACGTACATATAGCTCAGCTCCACCTCCGGATATTCCTTGGCGACATCGGTGACGGTCTCGCGCCACAGGCGGCTGCTCTCCAGAACATTCGCCTTATCCACGGAACAGACCTTCCTGCCGCGCTTCATGGCAAGGTCAAACGCAATGCGGGCGATTCTCTCGATTTCCGGCACGGAATACTTCTCCGTGTCATAGGCAGCCTTGACGCCGTTTTCCTCCAGCCTGCCGCGTTCGCCGAAGTAAATGCCGCCGGTCAGCTCACGAACCACCATGATATCCAGCGAGCCGCCGATGATGTCGGCTCTCAGCGGGGAAGCGTCGCGCAGCGGCTCAAATATTCTGGCGGGGCGCAGATTGGCAAAAAGTCCCAGAGCGGCGCGGATGCCGAGAAGTCCCTTTTCCGGGCGGAGATGGCCGGGAAGAGTGTCCCATTTCGGCCCGCCGACCGCGCCGAGCAGCGTGCTGTCCGCAGCCTTGCACTTTGCCACGGTTTCGTCCGGAAGCGGAACGCCGGTCGCGTCAATGGCGCATCCGCCCAGCAGCGCCTCGTCATACTTCACGCTGAAACCGCACTTCGCTGCCACAGCGTCAAGCACCTTCATGGCTTCATTCACGATTTCGGGTCCGATGCCGTCGCCCTTCAGCACGGCAATTCTGTAATTCTTCATATGATTCATTCCTTTGCTCGATGTGAAAATATTTATTGTGTTAAAATTCGGCAGTATCTCCCGCGTTAATGGTCAATCTCGCTGAGATCCGCCAGATTATAGGGCGTCTGCTGGTAGACATAATAATTCAGCCAGTTGCCGAAAAGCAGATTCGCGTGCGCCCTCCACGAGTGATTCGGAATCGCGCAGACGTCGTCATTGGGGAAATAATTGCAGGGAATTTCCGGGTTCAGTCCGCGGTTCAGGTCGCGGAAATACTCATTGGCCAGCGTCTGGCGGTCGTATTCCAGATGACCGAAGGAGAAGAACTGCCGGCCGTTCTTGTGACCGACCAGCGACACGCCCGCGTCCTTGGACGTAGCGAGAATAATCAGCTCGCTCCGGCTTTCAATATCATCGCGGGACACCTCGGTGTTTCTGGAATGCGGGCCCCAGTAGAAATCATTGAAGCCCCTGACCAGCGGATGAAGCGGAGCGGTCACCCTGTGGCGGTAAACGCCCGAAAGCTTCTGGGGCAGCGTGGTCTTGTCAATGCCGAAATGGTGGTACATTCCCGCCTGCGCTCCCCAGCAGATATGCATCGTGGAGTAGACATTCCGCTTGCTCCAGTCCATGATCCGGCAAAGCTCCTCCCAGTAATCCACTTCTTCAAAGGGCAGCTTCTCCACGGGCGCGCCGGTAATGATCATGCCGTCGTAGCGGTTCTCCCTGATATCATCGAAGGTCTTGTAAAAATCCAGAAGATGGCGGGTAGGGGTATTCTTCGCCTCATGCGACGCGGTCTGAAGAAGATCCACCTCCACCTGAAGCGGCGAATTGCTCAGAAGCCGCAGAAACTGCGTTTCGGTTTCTATTTTTGTCGGCATCAGATTAAGGAGTACAATCCTGAGCGGGCGAATATCCTGCATTGTCGCCCTTTCCTCGGTCATAACGAAAATGTTTTCGCTCTCCAGCGTCTTTCTTGCCGGCAGTTCGTCGATAATCTTAATTGGCATATGCTGTCACTTCCGTTCAGATAGTGGGTAATATTATATATCAAAACGATGGATTTGTAAAGTGTTTTTTCTTCCACTCCTGATTATAAAGCCGCATTGCCAGAGAGAATTCCCGCATTCGCCTTTCTCAGCCCAGATTCGGCGTGCGTTTCAGATAGGGAAGCACGTCCTCCGTGTAGGCCCTGAGAAGCTCGCCGACGCTCCACGCCTGCGTAAAGCAGCCGCGGGAGGTGCAGGTGAAATCCCCGTCGAATATCTCCGCCACGCCGTTAATGCAGCCGTCGTTCATATGATCGAGGAAACGCGAACAGATTTCCTTGCAGCGTCTGACCGCGTAGGGGGAATGATCATGCACCTTACAGAAGGCGGTAATATAGCCGCCCATCAGGAAGCCCCAGCTGGTGCCCATGTGATAGGCCGCGTCGCGGTCAATCAGCCTGCCGATATAACGCGGCTTGTATTCCGGGTCGGTGTACGAGAGCGAGCGCAGCCCGTACGCGGTCAGCAGGTGTCGGCTGACGGTATTGACTACCGACAGCTCCTTCTGTCTGTCGAGCATCGTATAGGGCAGGGACACCGCGTAAATCTGATTCGGGCGTATTCTGTCCTCGCAGGGGTCCGCGACGTCATAGAGATACCCGCCGCGTTCATTCCAGAATTTCCGGACAAAGGAGGCTTTCACCTTCTCCGCGAGAACGGTGTAATGGGTTCCGTCCAAGCCGAACCTGCCGCACAGCATTTCCATCACCTTCAGGGCGTTGTACCACAGGGCATTGATCTCAACCGGCTTGCCGTGCCGGGGAGTGACCACCCAATCGCCCACGCGCACGTCCATCCATGTGATCTGATCCTTTTCGCTGCCGCCGTGAACCAGGCCGTCCGAATCCATTCCTATGGAAAAATCCGTGCCGTTCTCGTAGGCGTAGACAATCTTTTTGAGCACAGGGAAAATCTCGTTCCTGATAAAGTCGAAATTTTCCTCCCTGCCCGTATAATGCAGGTAGCGTTCCACCGCGTAGAAGTACCACAGAGAGCCGTCCATGGTGTTGTACATCGGCTCGTCATCCGCCGAATTCGGGAATACATTCGGTATCAGGCCGTTTTTCTCATACATCGCAAAGGATTTGAGTATCTTCCCGCAGTCGTCATACCGGCCGGTACAGAGGGTCAGACCGGTGAGAGCGATCATGGTGTCCCTTCCCCAGTCGGCAAACCACGGATACCCCGCCATAATGGTCTTCAGACCGGTAGACGCCCGATCCACAATGAAGGCGTCCGCCGCCCATGTGAAGTGAGCCGAGAAGATATCCCTTGCCGGATTGAGCCGGATGAGATCATACATTCTGTCGGTATATGCCCTGACGATTTCAAATCCGTTTCTGGCGGTAATGTTCTCGTCCTCGGTGGAGCAGATGACATAGAATTTCTTCGTCTCCCCGGGAGCCACCCTGATTACGGCGTCGTAGGGCGTGTACTGCGAATCCAGCCCGCGGAAGCCGGTTCTCGCGTCGATGGCGAGAAGCTGGTTCTCCTCCGCGATGAAAGTGGGCGCCGCCATACTGGTGGGTCTGAGCGAACGATCCGCGTATTCGCCCTCGCTGATATAGAATTTCGCGTTGAAGCGGCTGTCGTCCCTTCGCCCCACCAGCATCGTCCTGCCGAATACCGACGAATGAAACCGGGAGATGTCGGCGGGGGAATTGACCCTGTCCATCGGACGCATGGCAAAAAGCGGCGTCAGCTCCACGGTGACAGGTTCAACCGCGCCGCTGACGGTATAGCAGACCGCGACGGTATTCTTGCCGTGTTCCATGGCGATGGTCTTTTCAATTGAAATCTCGTCCGTCTGGTAGCAATAGGTCGGCACGATATCCATCCTGAATTGCTCCAGATAGCGGAATCCTTCCGTGCGGTCCCCGACATACTCCTGACAGGCAAGATCAAAGCTGCGGCCGCCGCAGATGATTCTTTCCTGAATTTTCGAGAGGACATTCACCCTGTCAACAGGCGGTCTGAGGGAAGCAATCAGATAGCCCGTGTGAATGCGCGCCGTATCGCCCGTGACCGTGCAGCAGGAAAAGCCGCCCAGCCCGTTGGTGAGAAGCCATTCCTTTTCATAGCCCTGCTCAAAGGTGCGCCAGTTGCTTCTTCCGAATGTGTATTTTGTATGCATTTTTCCATTACCGTCCTTGTCTTTGGAATTATTGATGAGATTATACCATATTCCCGCCGTTTTCACAACATTTATTTGATGAATTTTCCTGCGTTGGTGGTAGATAGATTTTTCTGACAAAAACGCCGGGGAAGCGATGTTCTGCCGCTTCTCCGGCGTTGGCTTTATGAACATGGATTCAGGAGGCCTTTTTCTTGCTGCTCTTTGTCGTTTCCGCGGTGGTGTCTTCTGCTGTGGTCGTCGTCGGGCTGCTCTTCCTGACATACTGGAAGATATGCTTGTAGTAATTCTCATTGAGAAGCTGCAGGGAGTAAGTCTTCTTTGCCCTGACCACTTTGTTCATGCGCGTTATGTAATCCTTCTGCTCATCGTCCGTAAGAGTGCAATTTTCACTGGGCGTGAAGCGCCTCAACGCTTCATTGTATTCGCCCTGTGTACTGATCCATGACCATCCGTTGACCTTGAGCAGGGCGAAATGGTCGCCCTCCGCCATGATATCGCTTCCCATCATCAGTCTGGAATCATACTCCAGATCAAAGAGATTGGAGAGCGTGGGCAGAATATCTATCGTGGAGCAGGGCTTGTCCACTACAACCGGCTTTTTCATGGACGCGCTCCAGAGAATGAAGCTGTTGCGGTACAGGTCAAAATTGCTGCGGATGTTAGCCTTCGGCAGTCCGTACAACCTGGCAAGATCGCCGTCGCTCAGCGCGTAAGGATAATGATCCGCCTCCATCGCGAAGACCGTATCCTCCAGCTCGCCGGCTTCCTCCAGTTCCTGCACCAGAACCTGAAGCATCAGCTCCACCTCATACTGACAGGCATTGAACGCCTGAACGCCTTCAGGATAGCTCTTCAGACGTTCGGGAAGATCGGATTTATGCCTTGTCGCCATCATATTGCCGGAGAAGGTGTAGTTCGCGTGTCCGCTGACGCTCATGTAATAGGCGTGGAACGGAACATCGAGACCGATGAAGTCGTTGACGGTCGCTTCCGCCATTTCCTTATCGGAACGCGGCCAGCAGTTGCTCTTGAGCTTCAGCCCGTTTCCGATAGCCTTCCACTTGTAGCCGAAATTGGGATGGGATTTGTCTCTGCCGTAGTAGGTATATGTATTGTTGTGATAAGCCAGCGTTTTGTAGCCCTGCTTTTTCAACTGATTGCCGAGCGCAAAGGGCTGGTAGGTGCTGCCGCTGGCCTTCAGGCAGTTGGCGGTGGTATAAAAATTGCCCGTCATATTGGAATATTCGCCGCTTGCCGTACTGCCGCCCCACACGGAATTGTAGAAATTGGTAAACACAAAGCCTTCGGTCGACATCTTGTAAAGCGTGGGGGTAAATTCCGGATCGATGATCTTGTCAGAGAAGCCTTCGAGTGTGATAAAAATGAGATTCTTTCCCTTGAACATTCCGGTGTATTTATTTTTCTGCGTAGGCTGAACAGACTTGAAATACTTGTCCATGTTTTTCAGACGGTTTGACTTGGCTGATTTTTCCGCCTTGTCAAAGTCGATGTCCATAACATTCCAGCCGTATTCCTTCGGCTTTTGCTCTTTATCCTTCCCGTCCTTTTGTTTATCCTTGCCTTCAGAAGAAGAAGGATCGTCATCGCCGTTCAGGTCGTCAATATCAACCTCATCAATCGGCGCGCCGAAGACAAGCTGCTTGATATCCAGACGGGTGGTGTTCATAATGCCGTAATAGCGGAAGGTCGTTTCAAGGTCGTTCTGAATATAGGTATAATAGTAATAGGGCGTGCTGCTGTCCTCGTCATTCTTTGATTTGTTGATGACAACCAGCATCGGGAAATAGAGCACAATAAAAGCAACAAATGCAATACCGGCATACGAAACACTTCGCTCCGCGCTGTCATCGACAAGGAACCTTCCCGCCGCGCACATAATGATCAGCGGCACAAAGAACGCAACCACCATGTACCATACATTCAATGTCGCGGCGATGGATTCACGCCAGAATTCCGTAACGTCCTTCGCCTGTCCTAACGTCTGCCAGGAGAAAAAGGTCTGGAAATTCCCCTGATAGATGACATGAAACGAGAACCAGACCGCCAGCACGGCAAGCGTCACCTTGATGAATCGCCTTCTCGCTTTTCCCCGCAGCAGCATGGCAACCAGGCTCAACAGAAAACCGATGGCCAGCGTGAGAAACAACAGATATTTGAACTGATCGTCAAAGACGCTTCCGAATATCTTCAGCTTGGCCAGTATCTCCATGTACAGCATCGTCAAAGGCAATAACAGGATACCGAACAGATCTCTTATGTATTCATTCTTATCAATTTCTTTGTTTCTGGATTTTTTCATTTTCATCAACCTTATGTGAATTATTCAATCAAAAGCAATTATTCTTTGTCAGACTCCGTAGCACATGAACCCCTTCTCAGATCATCAGCAGCCGCATCTCCTTTACAGATGGAAGAATCTTCCATCGGAATACGCTGAAAAAGCATTCGGTCAGTCCTTCCATGCGTAAAACGTGACCGGACGGAAGCCCCGCCCGCTTTCCCAGCGTTCATTCTTAAATATTCTAGCAGAAACCAATTGAAATTGCAATGCAAAAATCAAGGCTTCAACCGCTTTTTTTGCCTTTTTCAAGCGATTATCAGCCTTGATTTGTCCCGGACGGATGTTTTGGTGAAATATATCTTCTCGCAAAGTGCTTTTCGTCGGTCTCCAGCATTTTCCGCGCCATTTCATCGGCGCGCGTAATGAGCATCCGCTGCCACGCGCACTGTTCTCCGCTGACCTGCGCCATGTCGCCGTTCTGTTGGAAATTCAGACAGGCGCAGTCATTGACGCATCTCTTCTCCATGGCGCAGCCCTGACAGAAGGACGGTTTCTGTAGGCTTTTCTGATAAATTGTCTCTCTCCTGCCCTCGTCAATTCCCTCGCGGACGTTTCCCATGCGGTATTCCGGCACACCGCCGAACTGAATGCAGGGGTAGACCGCTCCGTCCCAGTCGATGTAAGGCTTGCGTTTGCCAAGCCGGCAAACGTGGCAGGGCCTGTCCTTCGTGATGGCGAGGATTTTTTCTTCAAAGGGGTTGAAATAGACGTCCTCTCCCTCACGAAATTTTTCAAGGATAAAATTGCCGAGCATTCCAAGCTGTTCAGAGAGCAGATCCATGCTGTCTTCATCCCATCCGGCACACGGACGGGCATCGATGGCAAGATTGAACCGTCTGACGCCCATTCCTGTGAGATGCTTCATGGAATCGTAAACCATACCGGCCGTTTCCGGCGTCACCGTCGCCATAATGAACGCCCCGGGGCGGTATCGCAGCTGCAGCCGCAGCTTTTCGTCCAACCGATTCAGACAGTCCTTCCCGCCAGGGTCAAGCCGGTTGACGCGGCTCATCAGACCGTCGTGCGACATGGCGACGTCAATTTTCTCCTGACAGGCAAATTGCAGAAATTCCTCGTCGAGCAGCAGGCCGTTGGTGGTCATGTTCCAGTTGAATTTCACACCGGGAAACTGCTTGGAATATTCCACGCATTGATAAATGAGCGGCTTGCAAAGCAGCGGTTCACCGCCGAAGAAGGACACACCGACAGATCGGCTCCCGTCGCTCACCGCCATGTCAATGGCACGAAGCGCGGTTTCCCCGCTCATAAAGACATTCTCATGCGTTTCAAAGCAGTACCGGCAGCGGAGATTGCATTGCTTGGTGAGAATGAGTGAAATGTTCATATTTCCACCGCAGCTCCTGTCAACAACTCATGTTACCACAAATACAGTTTTCACGGTCAAGCTTTTTCTTCTCCTCTTCAAAAGCAGCCTTGCGCTCGTCAATTTCTTTTTGAATGAACGCCCGTTCTTCCTCCGTAGCCGCATTCTCCATACGCTTCATTGCCTGCTGCAGCCAATGAAGGTATCCCGCCTTATATTCTTCTATTCTTCTGGTTTCCATTTTATTGATCCTTTCGTATGTAAAATTCCATTCATCATTCACCGTCCGACAGCGCGGCATTCCTTTTTGCCTGATCATCCTCGCCGGAGATTTCTCCCGCCACAGGAACATACCGCTCTTCCCCGTCCAATGTCAGCACGTCCTCCGAAGCAAGATCGGATTCCGACACCGAGGGAAGATAGATTTCCTCCCCCATCAGGTCCTCGTCCGGCTCCGGTTCACCGCACGCCGACAGGCTCCCGCAAAGCAGCAGCGCGGAAGCGGCGGCCGCTGCCTTCAGCACCACGCGGGACCGGGAATAGCCGTCGTCATAGGACTTGATTTTTCTTTTTTTCATGCTCCTTCACGCTCCTTTTAACCCTGATCGGACGGCACATAGGCCACATCGCCGTCCAGCGTGATCATTTCGTCCTCCGATGAACAGGAAGACGAATCGCCGGAAATATCCGAACCGGACACGCTTTCGACCGCCATATAGCCGTCATACTCCGGCGGGTTGTATTCCATGTTGCCCGCCACAGACAGGCAGCCGGTCAGCCCTCCCGATATCGCGGCGGCCGCGGCTGTGATAATGGCCGCCTTTTTCAGCGCGCCGCCCTGCGATGTCACACCGTATCCCGCGTCATATGCTTCCGTTTTCCGTAATTTCATATTCATCACCTCGTTATGTTCTTTCATCTGTATAACCCCACAATGGCACAAACGGTTGGCTGATTTTCTAATAAAATAATTCCCCGACATTTTCCTGCCGGAAAGGGGGAAAAACATCGGGGAATCAACGTCTGACTTACCAATTGGAATGAATGGATAAAAGAGGAAAACAATTAAACAGGATGAACCTTTTCCTTCTCGTCGAAGTGAGCACTGTCAATGCCGTAGAGAGCATCCCGGCGCTTCTGGAAGAACTTGGTGGCGACCTGTCCAAAGCAGGCGTAGGACAGCACATCCTCCTCCTGCTCGAGGTATTCGGTCATTTCTTCACGAAGCTGATCCAGCTCAGGCTCCAGCAGATCAGCGGGACGACAGTCGATCGGTTCGAGGTCGCCGATAATTCTCTTGCGGAACGCGGGATCGATCGGCACGGGCGTCCTGCCGTAGGTGCCCTGTACCAGCCCCTTGAATTCCTTGGTGGTCATCTTGTAGCGCTCGCCGGTAATGACATTCAGCACTGCCTGTGTACCGACAATCTGCGAGGTCGGGGTGACAAGCGGCGGATAGCCCGCGTCCTCACGCACACGCGGCACTTCGTTAAGCACGTCGGCAAGCCTGTCGAGCTTGCCGGCTTCCTTGAGCTGTGAAACCAGGTTGGAAAGCATTCCGCCGGGAACCTGATAGAGAAGCGTCTTGGAATCGACTTCCAGCACCTTGGGATTCATCAGTCCGCTGCTGAGATATTTCTGACGGAGGGTTTCCACATAGTCCCTGATCTGCGCCAGAAGGTTAAGGTCAAGACCTGTGTCGTATTCGGTGCCCATAAGCGCCGCCACCATCGATTCGGTGGCAGGATGCGATGTGCCGAGAGCCATCGGCGACATCGCGGTATCGATAATGTCAACGCCCGCTTCGATGGCCTTCAGCATGGACATCGAGGCAAGGCCGGATGTGTAGTGGGTGTGCAGCTGGATCGGAATTCTGACGGTTTCCTTGAGAGCCTTCACCAGATCGTATGTTCCGTAGGGTGTGAGCAGACCCGCCATATCCTTGATGCAGATGGAATCCGCGCCGGTTTCCTCCAGCGTCTTGGCGTATTTCGTGAAATAATCAAGCGTAAACACAGGGCCGGTCGTATAGGAAATGCAGCCCTGCACGTGACCGCCGTACTTCTTGGCGGCATTGATGGAGGTTTCGAGGTTCCTGATGTCATTGAGCGCGTCGAAAATACGCATGATGTCAATGCCGTTGTCGATGGACTTGGCGACAAAATAATCCACCACGTCATCGGCGTAATGGCGGTAGCCCAGCATATTCTGACCGCGGAAAAGCATTTGCAGCTTGGTGTTTGGGCAGGCCTTGCGGATGGTTCTCAGACGCTCCCACGGGTCCTCATTGAGGAAGCGGAGACAGGCGTCGAAGGGCGCGCCGCCCCAGCATTCCAGCGAATAAAAGCCCACCTTGTCCAGATCCGCCAGCATGGGACGCATTTCCTCGGTGGTCATTCTTGTGGCGATAAGCGACTGGTGCGCGTCACGCAGCACCGTTTCAGTTACTTTGATTTTTGCCATAATCGTGCCTCCCGTCCGCTATCAGCCAATGGTGACAAGCGCGGTGCCGGATTCTACCGTCTGACCCTTGATGACATAGACTTCGACGACCTTACCGTCCTTCGGCGCGGCGATGGCATTCTCCATCTTCATGGCTTCCAGCACAAGCAGCGTATCGCCGGACTTTACATAATCACCGGGCTTGATCTGCACGTCCAGCACCGTTCCGGGCATGGGGGAATTGACGGTTTCGCCCGCAACGGGAGCCTTGGGAGCTGCCGGAGCTGCGGGAGCCTTGGGTGCGGCAGGTGCCGCCGGTGCGGAGGGAGCGGCATCGCCGCTGACTTCTTCCACCTGTACGTCATATGCAACGCCGTTAACGGTAATCTTCAAGTTCTTCATGGAAATTTCCTCCTGATAGATGTCAATAATTGAATATGTCAGTTAAAGCTGGATATTGGAATGCTTCTTGGGAAGGCGTGAAACCTTCTTGGACGCCAGCATATCAAGCGCGGCGACAACAGCAGAACGTGTGTCGGCGGGGGCGATCACGTCGTCGATGTAGCCCGCGGAGGCAGCGGCGGCAGGTGAAGCAAGGGTATTTCTGTAATCGTCCTCTATCTCCGCGCGCTTGGCGACCGGATCCTCCACGCCCTTCAGCTCTTCGTTGTACATAATCGCGGTGAAGGTTTCGGGGGCGAGCGGAGCAATCACCGCGTTCGGCCACGCCACTGTGAAGTCAGCGTTTGCCGCGCGTCCCGCCAGGGCGACGAACGCGGGGCCGTAAGCCGCGCCGATGATAATGGCCATCTTGACGGTTGTCGCTTCGGCGTAGGCGTGCATCAGCTTGGCGGCGTCACGGACGGTTTCAAATCCGTATGTATCCACAAGCGTAATGACCGGAATGGAAAACGCGTCGCAGAATCTGACAAAGCGGGCAGCCTTCGCCGCGCCGTTCGCGTCCATCTTGCCGCTGTTGTAACGGCTGCGGGTGGAAACCACGCCCACCGTCTGGCCGGCAATGGTCGCAAGTCCCGTGAGAACGCTTCTGCCGTGGCCGGTCTGGAAATCCACCAGGCTGCCTTCATCGACAATGCCGGCGATAATATATGAAATGACCCTTGTTTCGGTTCCGACAGCCGCGGAAACAGTGTTGAGTTCCTCGCCCGAAACCGTAGGCTCACTGAAATCCGTGTTCAGCCCCACGCTGAGGTTATTGGAAGGCAGCATGGCAACGAGGGTGCGCGCCTTGGCAAGCGCGTCATCGATCGTCTTGGTAAGAATGTGAACGCTCTCGCCCACGTCTTCGCTCTTGCGTTCGCTGCCGTTGGTTTCAATGCCGAAATCGACGTCCTTGACGGCAATGACAATATCCGCGCAGCTGGCGATAAGCGCATTGGTGCCGACGCAGGTTCCCGCAATGACCGATATCTGAGGGACAACGCCCGAAAGGCTGCTGCTCCACAGGAGCATATCGCCGTACGCCGCCAGAATCGCGCCGCCCTGTTTCAGGCGCGCGCCCTGAGAATCGTAAATTCCGATGACGGGGGCGCCGGTCTTGGCGGCGAAATCATAGACCTTCTTGATCTTTCTCGCCTGCGCCTTGGAAATGGCGCCGCCGGTGATATCTCCGTTCTGGGCGAAGGCATAAGCCGGCAGACCGTCCACCGTTCCGTAGGCAGTCACCACCTCGGCAAGGCCGCCTTCTGACTTGACAAGAGAATCAAACTCCACCATAGAGCCTTCATCAAACAGCTTCGCCAGACGATCGTAAGCCACCGTCTTCTTGACCGCTTCTTTGGTGTCCTGAACCTCCTGCAATTTGCTTTCCAAACTCATTGCTGAACCTCCTACATTCAAACAGAAGGGGCAGAGAAAAGGATTCCCTCAGAGTCCTACTCCCCCACTGTAATTGAGCATATATTTTACAATCATTATAGTACACATCGGCGGCATATACAAGGGATTATTTTGCCATTGAGCGCAAATTCCCTATTATTTACAGAAATGCACCACATTTTGTGTAGCAATTGTCAAATATTTTCCGTCATCGGAAAAGCCCATTCTGTCGAATATTTCGTTTCTCATCGCCGCATACGCCCTGACCTCCGGAATCATGCGGTTGAAGGCAAATGAAGCCGCGGCGCGCAGCATTAATTCACAGGTGAAGTCGTCGGGGTATTCAAATGTGTTGATCAGCAGGAACGCCCGCATTTTGCCCTCGGCATTGGGCTGCGTTTCGAGGGTCAGCGAGAGATTGCCCGTGACCTCGCCGTTTTCATACGCCCTGAGAACCGCTGCGTCTTCGGGCAGGTGGTTGTCGGTCAGGTATTGTGTAAGTTGGATTTCGTCTGTCAATGGATGTATTTCGAGCATTTTGCGTTTATTTCCTTCCTTGTGATTTCTTTGCGCTCTTTTTATACGGTGCCTTTTCTGCCGCCTTCGCCGCCCGCTTCTGGCGGGAGGCGGAAATCTGCGCCGACGCCATCAGCGAACGAAGCTCATCGTCGCTCAGATCGCGCCAGTCGCCGGGCTTGAGCATTCCCAGCTTTACATTGCCCACCGCCGTCCGCTTCAGCCGGATAACCTCCAGTCCCAGCTCCTCGCACATCTTGCGGATCTGCCGGTTGCGCCCTTCGTAAAGGGTGATCTGCATGACGTTGCGGTTTTCTTCCTTTGTGATGAGATTCACGTCGGCGGGAAGCGTCATCTGTCCGTCGATCATCAGCCCCTCCGAAAGCTTCGCCAGCATATCCTCGGTGACCTGCTGGCGCACGGTGACGCGGTAAGTCTTGGAAACGTGGCTGCGCGGATGCGAGATCCGGTTGGCGAAGTCGCCGTCGTTGGTCATGAGAAGCAGACCCTCACTGTCGCGGTCGAGCCTGCCGACGGGGAACACCCTCTGCTGGATATCGGAAACCAGCTCCGCCACGCATTTCCGCCCCAGCTCGTCCTCCATAGTGGTGACAAAGCCGCGCGGCTTGTGCAGCATTATGTAGACCTTCCGGCTGGTCTGGGGCAGCAGCTTGCGGCTGCCGACGGTGATTTTGTCATTCGCCGGATCCACCTTGTCGCCGACTTCAGCCACCCTGCCGTTGACGCGCACCTTGCCCTCGGCGATGAGCTGCTCCGCTTTGCGCCGGGATGCAATCCCGCAGTCGGCGATCAGCTTCTGCAATCTGATTTTCTCGGCCATTTTCTTTTCTCCTTCATTCTCAATTCATTTCCGGTCTTGCCAATAAACAATTCGGCACGTATTTGAAGCATAGGGTCAAAAGCCTGCTTTTCAAATCAAAAGCGGACGGGAAATTTTATCATTGAATCATATTTCCCGCCCGTTTTCTTTTACAATTGAATCCGATCAGCTTCCGCTTTCTCAGCTATCGGAAGAAAGTGACTTTTCGCGCTCCTCAATCGCCCTGATATAATCGGTAAACCATCCGTTGCTGACGGCGCGCACGTCCTCCGTCGCGGTAATGGGATACTCCGCGATCGTGATGCCGTTGACCGAATAGCGGAGATACCCCACCACATCGCCCACTTCCACCGGCGCGTAGATGAAGTCATCATAAACGACTTCGCGCAGAACGTCGTTTTTCTGCGTCTTCAGCACGTTATAGGCCGCGTCCGGCTTGCATTCGACCGCGATGCGCTTCTTGTTGCCGCCGACTACCGAGGCGTTGAAGGCTGAAATATCCGGATCCACCTGCACCTGCTCATACAGGCTCTTGGCATAATTATAGAGCGTCTTGTGATCGCTCCAGCGGTTGAGATTATTGAGGGTAACGCAGACAAGATGCAGTCCTTCTTTGGAAGTGACGTGCGATACAAGGCACTGTCCCGCGAGATTGGTGACGCCGGTCTTGATGCCATCGCAGCCCTCGTAGCCGAATTTCTGTCCCTGCATGAGATAATTGTGCGTCACCAGCATCCGTCCCTTGGGAAATTCGTCGTAGTAGATATTGCGCGCCTTGAATCCCACGATATCCCGGAAATCCGGGTTCTGCATGGCGTATCTTCCCAGAAGCGCCATGTCATAGGCGGTGGAATAATGCGCGCCGTCCGAAAACTGATCCAGTCCGGACGGGGTGTCAAAATGCGTGTTGAGCATACCAAGCTGCGTCGCCTTCTCATTCATCTGCGAAACGAACGCCGGAATGCTCCCGCTCACGGCGACTGCCGCCGTATTTGCCGCGTCGTTGCCGGAATACATCATCATGCCGACGCAGAGGTCGTACATGGTGATTTTATAGCCCGGCTTCAGACCGATCTGTGTGCCGTCGAGCAGCTTCATGCAGTCGTCGGTGACGGTGATAGTGCGCCCGATATCGCCACTTTCCAATGCGAGGATGCAGGTCATGATCTTGGTGGTGCTCGCCATGGGCATCTGCTTGTTTTCATTGACGCCGTAAAGCACCATGCCGGTGTCGCAGTCCATGATGACAGCCGAACCGGCCGTAATCTTCGGCGTGCCGTCCTCGTTCAGCTCGGTCGCCGTCTGCACCGCGTCCTCGACCGCATTCTCGTTGACCTCCGAGCCTGTCGGTCTGGTGGTGGAGGTAGTTTCCGCCTCCCCGGAGGTGGTGGTCGTCGAATCGCTCCGTGAGGAGGTGGTTGTCTTCGATGTGCGCTTGGAAGTCCTCAGGTCATAAGCCGAATTGCCCGAAGCCGGAAGGCTTTTTCCTCCCGCGTTGACCGAAAAGGCAAATGCTCCCATCATCAGCGCGGCCATGACAAGCGCGGCTGATCTTTTCAGGAAGCCGTTCTTTTTCTCTGACATTTTATTTGAATGCATCATTTACAGCCCTGCCTTTATATGATAAAACACAAGTGGTCATGTGTAGTCTTTGCCGGCGCGGGTGGATTATTCCCTGTAAAGGGCTGGGGAAATCAGGCAATTCAGGCATTGCCGTCCGCATCAGAGGAAAAATCCTCGTCTAGTGTGAGAATCTCCGCCTTCTCAGCCATCTCGGTTCCGATCTCCGGCTCCTTTTCCTTCTTTTTATCCTTGACGCCGGCGAGAAGACTGCTCACCTGATCGACGAGATTGGGAATCATTCCGACCGCCTTGTCGAGGGAATTCATATTGTTGTCGATCTGGAGCAAGCGGACAATGGTCGGCGTGATCACGAGAAACGCCACGGGCTGCACGGTGACGCCCGCGCCGCCGCCGCCGCCGAAGCAGCGGTGTCCCGATTTGCCGTCAAAATCCGAGCCGCCGGAAGCAAAGCCGTAGGACATCTTGGAAATCGGAATGATCGTGATATCGCCTTTGACGATGGGGTCGCCGATGATAGTGGAAACATCGACCATTTCCTTGATCTTGGAAAGAGTGGTATCCATCATGCCCTTGATGGGATGAACGGGCGTCTTGGCCTTTTCCGCGTTTTCCGTTTCAGGAGTCTTTTTCTGTTCTGCGCTCATTTTTTCTTCAGACCTTTCTTTCATGATTCTTATGATTCCGCTGTCCGCGTTTTCATCTTGGATGTAATTCTGATCTGCGCGACAGCGAATCTTATCACTGCCCACAGCAAATGGCCGACCATGAGAAGGGGGAACACCGTGAATTCTCCGATAAAGTAAATCCGGATGCCCTCTCCCGCAAAATCGGGCGTGATCTCTATGTCACTGGCGCGCGGCGAGGTGGGGTCATATCCTCTGGTACTGCCCAGCAGGTAGGAAAGTGCCGGAAACGCGACCGCGCAGATCCTGCCGTACTGAATGGCGGTGTCGGCGGCGTCCTTCCCTGAAATCGCCGCGTGAAGCACCAGCCGGTCGATTCTGACGCCACGGTAGATCCTCGCAGCGGCACCTCCCAGCATTCTACCCGCATCGGCAAAGAACTGCAGCGCGCCGAAAAATCCCCGCTGCTCCTTCAGCGAACCGAACAATCCCTGATTTTTTTGGGGCTTGGCCGGCTGCGGGGGCTTCTTTTTCTTGGGCTTGGGTTTGACAATCCTGGATTTCAGCCATAGCAAGCCCTTTTTCACCCAGCGGAACACCGCCGCTATGCCTGAAAAAACAGCGTGCAGCACCGTCAGAAGGAATTTCCCGACGGCTGCCATCGCCCTGCGGAACCATCCCGGCGGCTTTTTGGGAGGCTTCTCGCCGAGAAGATAGATTTTCAGGAAGAAATACCGGATTTGCAGCGTGACCTCCGGCTCATATTTCACATGAAGATGCACCGGAATGCACAACGCCATCAGCAGCACCAGCAAAATGATCAGCAGCAGCCAGCCGATGAGTTTCAGCAGCAATCCGATCATTCGCAACACAATCAACCGCAACACCCCCCTGCGCTTCGTTCCTGTCAAGAACAGAGAACCGAGATTCTATTTGCTTTATTCCTGATTGTTTTCCGCCACCTCTTCGAGGGTCATCTGGAGATTGGCTTCGGTTTCGTCGGGAATGGCGGGAAGCTCCCCCATCGATTCCAGTCCGAAGCAGCGCATGAAGTTCGGGCTGGTGGCGTACTGCATGGGTCTGCCCGGCAGGTCGAGCCTGCCACGTTCCTCGATCAGCCCTCTGGCGAGCAGCGTATTCACCACGCCGGAGCAGTCCACGCCGCGCACGCGCTCGATGAAATTCTTGGTCACCGGCTCGTTGTAGGCAATCACGGCGAGCACCTCCATCGCCGCGCCGGAAAGCGGCGTGTCCTTCCTGAGGTCGAGAAGCGTGCGGATGATCGGCGCGTATTCGTCGCGGGTGGTCATCTGGTACTGTCCGCCCAGCTTCACAATGCGGAGCGCGGAGCCGTTTTTCTCATACAGCTCGTTGAGTTCAGCGCAGACGCTGTCTATCGTATTCCTTTCCACTCCCAGCACATCCGCCATTCTCTCGCAGCTCACGGGGTCGCCGCCCGCGAAGATCATTGCCTCTACGGTTGCTCTGAGTCCGATTGCTTCCAATTGCGTCCACCACTCTCGTTAATCGTCATCATGTTGTTGTCGTCAATATTGACCTTGCGGCTGCGGATCAGATCCAGCACCGCGAGGAAGGTTGCGATCAGCTCGCTTCTCGAATCCGCCTTCTCGAACAGCGTCGAGAACGACAGCCGCTTGGATTTGTAAATGCTCTTCAGGACAAAGCCGATCCGTTCCGTTACCGACACGATCTTCCTGCCCACAATGGCGCGGAAGTTCTCCTTGGACGGCGGCTTTCTCCGCAATCCCCTGCCCACGGCGTTGATATACGCCTTCACCAGCTCCGCCGCTTCGTGCCTGCGGGTATAGGTCGGGTCGCGGCTGATCTTCATTTCGGGGCGCGTGAAGCCGTCGAAGCTCACCTTCTCGGCGAGCTTGCCCGCCATCTGCTTGCAGAGCTGGTACTCGATCAGCTCGCCGCTCAGCTCCTTCTTCAGCTCCTCGGCTTCCTCCTTGCGCGGCATGAGCATGGCGGTCTTGATGTAGACCAGGCGCGACGCCATCGTGAGGAATTCGCTGGAAACGTCCATATTCTCCAGCCGCATCATGTCGATGTGCGCCATATACTGCTCCAGCAGCTCCGCCACCGGAATGTCGTAGATATTCAGCTTATTCTTGGAAATGAGGAACAGCAGCAGGTCGAGCGGTCCCTCAAAGACGTCCAGTTTGTAGGATATTTTTTCTGTTCTTTCCA
Organism: uncultured Ruminococcus sp.; assembly: GCA_902803035.1. Lineage (GTDB taxonomy): Bacteria > Bacillota > Clostridia > Oscillospirales > Acutalibacteraceae > RUG762. Next base: position 6,344 of record CADCON010000091.1, on the reverse strand, counting down.
TCATGCAGGCACTCTCTTTTGCCGGAATATTACGCGATTGTCAGACCGAAGAGATTGAACAGCCAGTCCACGCCGCTGAGAATCCACTCAAAGAGGGAATATTCCAGGCTCCACAGCGGGCCGCTCAGCAGCCGGATCACCACAAAGAAAATCACCAGGTACACAATGGGATTGACCCTGCTGAGGAAGTGTTCGATCTTGTACATCAGCTTGTCCGGCATGATCCAGTTGAGGATGCGGGAGCCGTCCAGCGGCATGATCGGCAGCATATTGAATACGGCGAGTCCGATATTCAGTATGACAATATACATCATCACGTAGCTGAAGGCAAAATAGAAGTCCTCGCTCATCTCAAAGCAAAGACCCGCGCGGAAAATGACCGCGCCCAACAGCGCCATAATGAGATTGGAAAGCGGTCCTGCGAAGGCGACGAGCGCCATATAGCCCTGTCTGCGCTTCTGGTTGCGGAAGCGCACCGGACTGACCGGCACAGGCTCCGCCCAGCCGAAGCCGACGAGGAACATCAGCAGCGCGCCGTAGAGATTGAGGTGCGCCATGGGATTGAGCGTCAGCCTTCCCGCACGTTCGGCGGTGTCGTCGCCCAATGCCTTTGCCATCAGACCGTGGGCGCACTCATGCACCGGCATGATGAAGCCCAGCATCAGCACCATCGTGAGAATGTAGAGCAGCATTTCCCTTGTGTTGCCTAATGTACTGAAAAATCCCATAATCATACCTTCCTTGTAAATTCAGAATCAGGGCATACTCCCCATTAAACATATTATCCGAAACATTATATATTATGACGGATGAAAATGCAAGTATTATATTGTGAATGAAAAGCAAAAATCCGCGCAGCTTTCTCGCCGCACGGATGCTTGCTTCAAAATATGTCCGGATGCGAATTCATTTCCAGATGTCGTAGCCTAGCGATTCGATGTACTTCGGGGTAGCAATCTCTTTTCCGGCGGTGTCGATGGCGCGGTAGAAGTCCGGCTGCTCCATCATGCCGTTCACATAGTATTCCATCAGGAAATTCCCGTCCGGATCGTCCGCCAGGGTATGAAGATGCGTATGGGTGTCATCGGGATATTCCTCCCGGTAGATGTAGCCGATGCATTCCTTCACGTCCTTCGGGGACAAAACGCCCCTGAGCGTTCCGTAGGGAACATACAGCCTGCCGTTGTACTCTACCGCCATATAGCCGTCCTCCGGGTGACCCGGATCGGTATATTCCACCTGCCGGAAGACAACCGGGGGCTCCGGCAGCGCGCCGTATTTTCGGAAATCGTCGAACGCGCCGCATCCCGCCAGCGTCACGCAGCATAGCGTCAGCAGCGCGGCCATCATCCGCAGTCTGAGAGCGCATTTGTTTTTCACAGCCAGATCAAGTCCTTTTCGGATGATTGACAAACAGCAATTCGTTGTTTATCAACAAAAGCATACGTCCGTCCGGCACAAATGTCAAGTGCCGGAAAGGAGAATTCAAAGATTATTCAGACTTCTCCCTCTGATTCGGCGTAATTCCCGTACCAGAAGCGATACCATTCCTTCACGCATCCGACAAACGCCCTTTTGCCCGTCGGAATGTTCCGTTGCTCCAGCAGCCGCAGAATGGCTCTGAGCTGCAAATGCCGCAGGCTCAGGCCGAACGGGACAACGCTGCCGGAGGGTTGCAGCACGAACCGCATTTTCGGCAGAACCGTGGAATAATACACGGTTCGGACTTCCTCCCAGCGAAAGCGGATCCGCTCGTCGCATAGCGTTCCCCCGTCGATCGTGACGCCTTCTCCGTCAAAAATCACCTTACCGTTCAGACTGCTGCTGACTCCCTGAAAGATGATGCCGCAGCGAAACCTTCTGGTCTTTTCCATACTCATTACCCTTTCTTCGGCCGAATCAGCCGGGAAGCGTTTGCCACGCAGATCAGACAGACGCCCACGTCCGCGAATACCGCTGCCCACATCGGCGCGTAGCCGAATGCCGCCGCAATCAGCACCGCCGCTTTGACCGCCAGCGCAAACCCGATGTTGAACCGGATGATGCCCATGCACTTCCGGAAGTGCCGGATCGCGCCTGGCAGCGCGGAAAGACGATTGGAGGAAAGCACGACGTCCGCCGCTTCAATCGCCGCGCCGGAGCCGAGACCCATGGCGATGCCCACATCCGCGGAAGCCAGCACCGGCGCGTCGTTGATGCCGTCGCCCACGAATGCCGTCACCAGTCCGCGCGACTTCATCTCCTCCATCGCCTTCACCTTATCCTCCGGCAGCAGCTCGGCGCGGAATTTTTCAATTCCCACGCGCTGGGCCACCTGCTTTGCGCTGTCCACGCCGTCGCCCGTCAGCATGGTCACTTCGTCCACGCCCAATGCTTTCAGTGCTGCGACGGTCTTGTCCGCGCCCGCCTTCGGGCTGTCGCTGATGAAGATGCTCCCCGCCAGCCTTCCGTCACAGGCCACATACGCCTGCGCCTTGGCGTTCTCCGGCACGGCAATGCCGTATTTCTTCATCAGCTTGCCGCCTCCGCAGAGAATACTTCTTCCGGAGGCGTCCTCGCAGATCACGCCGTGACCCGCCACCTCGCTGTAATGGCTGTATCCGGTTATATCGCTCACCGCTCCGGCAAAATCCCTGATCGCCTGCGCGTAGGGATGAACGGAATTGATCTCCGCCGCGGCCGCCATGTGCGCGGCTTCCTCCGCGGTGAAGCCCTCGCCGGGAATGATCTTCTGCACCGTGGGCTTGCCCTCGGTGACGGTTCCGGTCTTGTCAAAGGCGATCGCGCGCGCCTTGGACAGCAGCTCGGCATAATTGCCGCCCTTGACCAGCACGCCGATTTTCGACGCGCCGCCTATCGCGGAGAAGAAGGCGAGCGGCACGGAAATGACAATGGCGCAGGGGCAGGACGCGACAAGGAAGGTCAGCGACCGCTTGATGAAGTCCACAAGGCTGCCGAAGCCCAGCATCGGCGGCACCACCGCGATCAGCACCGCAAGCCCCACGACGATAGGCGTATAGACCACTGCGAAGCGCGTGACGAATTTCTCCGCGTTACCCTTGTTTTCTGCGGATTCGGTGACAAGGCTGATGATTCTCGCCGCCGCCGAGTTTTCATAATTGCGGGTGACGCGGGCGGTCAGGGAGCCGTCGCCGTTCATCATGCCGCTGAGCAGCTCTCTGCCGGGTTCCGCCGCGAGGGGAAGCGATTCGCCGGTCAGCGCGGAGCTGTCGATGTCCGACGTTCCCTCCGTCACGATGCAGTCCAGCGGAATTCTCTCGTGCGGACGGATGAGAATGATCTCGCCCGGCTCGACCTCTTCAGCACGGACAACCGCCACGCCGGTGCCGCGCTTGACATTCGCCGTGTCGGGGCGGATCTCGGCGAGGGCTTCTATGCTGCGGCGGGAATTGTCCACCGCCTTGTCCTCCAGCCATTCGCCGATGCGGTAGAGCACCGCCACCATCGCGCCTTCAAAGAATTCTCCGAGAATCGCCGCCGCGATCATGGCAATCGCCATCAGCGCGCTCTCGTCCAGCCGCAGCTTACTGACCGACTTTACGCCCTTCCACATCACGTCATAGCCGGCAAGGAGAATCGCGCCGATATACCCCACGGCGGAGATGATTTCATGATACGGAAATGCAATAAAATGCGCCGCAATACCGACCGCTCCCGCTATCAGCGCGAGAATGGTCGTCACGAGCATAACGGTTTCGTTTTCCTCCCCGCCGTGCGCGCCGGAATGATCATGGTCGTTTCCGCATTCCTCGCAGCCGCATCCGAATTCCTCCGCACTCTTTGCGTGACGGCTCTTCCTGCCGCTCTCCGCCGCGTCGTCGCCCTCATACAGCACCACATTCACGCCCACCAGCACACTGTCCACAATGTCCTGAATGTCCTTGTCGGCGTTGGGATTGATGTCGCTGAGATGCACCGTCAGCCGTTTGGTCATGAAATCAACGGTCGCTTTCTCTATCCATGGAGCCTTGTTGATTGTGGCTTCGGCTTTTGCGGCGCAGCCAGCGCAGTCGAGATTTTCCAGCGTATATCTGATCTTTTCCATTCTGACAACCTCCCGTCAGTTCTTCTCGTTGATGTGCTCAAAGCCCATTTCAATAATCTTCTTCACATGGTCGTCGTCCAGCGAATAAAACGCCGATTTGCCGCTTCTCCGCACCTTGATGAGTCCCGCCGTCCGCAGCACCCGAAGCTGGTGGGAAATCGCCGACTGGTTCATCTCCAGCACTTCGCAGATGTCGCAGACGCATAGCTCGTGATTGAGCAGTGCCGACAGGATGCGCAGGCGGGTGGAGTCCCCGAAGATCTTGAACAGCTCCGCGAGATCATACACCCTGTCGATATCGACCATATCACTCCGCACAAGTTCCACATAGTCGCCGTGGGATTCGCCCGCTTCGGGCACTTCTTCGTATTCCATATCGGTCGTATTGAAATAATCCATGACAATCTCTCCATTTGACATATGAACATTTATTCATATGTTTATTATACCATATATTCATAGAATGTCAATAGGTAATTGCCAAAAAATCGGGAGAAACGAAAAAAACCGGAACGCGGGATTCAATGACATGAACCCGGCGTTCCGGATGGTTGATTCAGTTATGGAAAGTACGAATTTGTGCTACGAATCGCCAAGCCGTCATTCCACAGTGACGGATTTGGCGAGGTTGCGTGGCTTGTCAACGTCGCAGCCCCTTGCTACGGCGGTGTAATAGGCGAAAATCTGCAACGGCACAATCGCGGCAATCGGGCGGATGAATTCGTCCACATCGGGGATCTCGATCTTGTGGTCATAGATGGTGGCGTCCACGCTCGCGCCCTTCCGGCAGAGCAGAATGACCTTCGCGCCCCTTGCCTTGACCTCCTTGACGTTGCTGACGGTCTTTTCAAAGAGTCTGTCGCCCGAAGCGATGGCGACAACCGGCATTCCCGGCTCGATCAGGGAAATGGTGCCGTGCTTCAGTTCGCCGGCGGCGTAGGCCTCCGAGTGAATGTAGGAGATTTCCTTGAGCTTGATAGACGCTTCCCAGCAAAGGGCGCAGTCGTAGCCCCTGCCAATGAAGAAAAGATCCTCGCAGTCCTTGTAGCTCGCGGTCATTTCCTTATAGATTTCCGCGTTCTTCAGCTCCTCCGCGACCACGTCGGGAATCTGGCGGAGCAGGTCGGAATAATGCTCCAGCTCCGCGTCGCTCACTGTGCCGCGTTCACTGGCGAACCGCAGCGCCATCATCAGCATGACGGCCACCTGACAGGTGTACGCCTTGGTGGTGGCGACGGCGATTTCGGGACCTGCCCATGTGTAGAGCACGATGTCCGCTTCTCTGGCAATGGTGGAGCCGACGACATTCACAATGGCAATGGTGGGAATGCCGCGCTTCTTGGCAATCCGCAGGGCGGCCAGGGTGTCGGCGGTTTCGCCGCTCTGGGAGATGACCACCACCGCGTCGCCCTCCTCAAAGAGAAGGCTGGAATACCTGAATTCCGAAGCGACCTCTGTGATGACCGGCACCTTCGCTATGCGTTCGATCATGTGCCGGCCGACCATGCCGGCGTGAAGCGCGCTGCCGCAGGCGACGACGTGCAGACGCCTGATGGCGGAGATATCCGGCATTTCCTCGGCGAAAATGCCCTTCGCGCCGTTTTTCAGGCGGGGAAGAATGGTGTCGGCAAGCACCTTCGGCTGCTCGTTGATCTCCTTGAGCATGAAATGGTCGTAGCCGCCCTTTTCCGCCGCCGAAACGTCCCACGTCGCGGTAAATATTTCTTTTTCAATGGGCGATCTGTCCGCGCCGAGAATCCTGATGGAATCGGCGGTGATGATGGCAAGCTCATTTTCCTCCAGCAGATAGTATTGGTTCGTCCTGCTGAGAATCGCGGGAATGTCGGAGGCGATATAATTCTCGCCCTCCCCTATGCCGACGATCAGAGGGCTGTCCTTGCGGATGGCAAAGAGCTTTTCGGGAAAGTCGTCGAACAGCACTCCGAAGGCATAGGAGCCGCGGATACGGGCGACTGCCGAATAAATCGCGTCAACCGGGTCTCCGTCGTAGTATTTGTCGATGAGCTGCGCCGCGACCTCCGTATCGGTTTCCGAGAGGAACACGCGTCCCTCCGCGATCATCTGCTCCTTCAGCTCGGCATAATTTTCAATGATGCCGTTGTGAACCAGCGTGACCTTGCCGCTTCTGTGGGGATGACTGTTGACGTCGGACGGTTCGCCGTGGGTTGCCCAGCGCGTATGGCCGACGCCGCAGACGCCCTGCGGCACATTCTCCCCGATTTTTTCTTCCAGATTGGCAATGCGCCCCTTCGCCTTG
>CADCON010000090.1 GCA_902803035.1 uncultured Ruminococcus sp. | reverse complement strand
GTTGTCGCAGACCAGGGTGGCGTTGGAGATGATGCCGCCCTCGATGAGCTTCTGAAGACCGACCAGCTGGCAGAGCTTGCTCTTGAGATTGAGCTTGTCGCCCTCGTCGGTTACCAGATAGATATTGCCCTGGCACTTCTCGATGATGGTGAGGAATTCGTTTACGTTTACATTGCTAAGTGACCATACTGTACTCATGATAAATCATCCTTCCAATAAATGACCTTCGGAAAATAGCTGACTACAGGTTTAGTCTGCGCGGGAGCGTTCGTCGGGAATGGGTTCCTTTGCGTCGGCCCCTTCGCAATCACCGTTGTCATTATACCACGTTCTCCGTCAATGTCAATAGTTTTGAAGTAATTTTTTCGTCATTTGAACCAAAGAAAAATGACCTCCGTAAAAAAATACGCATTTTTTTGTGCATTTTGCACGTCGTTCTTTGATTTCCCCACGCCATTCCATCAAGAAATGAACGCATTGCTTGTGACTAATCTCCCAAAAGCCGGATCATTCTGAGGGGAATTTGTGCAACACAGCGCGGGGGGCACCATCATTTTTTACATACAAAAACAGCGAAAAAATGCAATTTCACGCAAGAAATCATCGTAAACTCTTGAATAGACGGCTCATTTGTGCTATGATGATTAGCAGACGGAAGCATTCCGCGGTCAGCCGTTCAAAAATCCACGCTTTCACCGGTTCAATCACGACACCCCTCTTTCATCCTACATTATAATCCATTTTCGCGCGATAGTACACCCCTTTTTTCACTTCCGCGAAGATTTGTCAATCATTCCAAATGCGCCAAAAGCCGGTTGTGCGCCTTTTATCCGGAATACGAACATTCGACAGAGCGGAATGCCACATTCATCAATTCAGAATGGAAAGGAACGACTTCATTTGAACAAAATCAAGAAATTGCTGCAATTCAACCTCAGCCACATGGCGTGTCTATTCATCAGCCTGATCATACTGGCAGGCATCGTCATTTACGTTGCCCTGCCGTGGCTCATCGATTTCTACATCGAGAACACGGCGGTGGAGGTCTCACCCAATTCGCAGAAGGTCATGATTTCCATGCTCTACAGCATCGGCGTGCCGACCTTCATCACCCTTGTGATGGCGTGGCTCATCACGATGAATATCAGCAAGGGCAAATCCTTTATCATGAAGAATGTCAGCTATCTCAGAGTGGTCAGCATATGCAGTCTGGTCATCGCCGTGATGGTGCTTTTCTTTTCGACCTTCCTGACGTCCTTCTTCCCCATCATCATCACAGTGATTTTCCTGCTGCTGGCCCTGCTGTCAGCGGTGTTTGCCAATCTCTTCCAGACGGCGATCAAGTTCAAAGAAGAAAACGACCTCACAGTCTGAGTAAGGAGGAAATACCTTGCCTATCATTGTTAATCTCGACGTGATGATGGCAAAGAGGAAGGTCGGCGCGTCCGAGCTTGCCTCCAGAGTCGGCATCACGCTCTCCAATCTTTCCATATTAAAGAACAACAGGGCAAAAGCCATCCGTTTTTCCACCCTTCTGGCCATCTGCAAGGAACTGAACTGTCAGCCGGGGGACATTCTCGAGTACGTTCCCGGCGATGACGACGACGACGAATAAATCTGACGGAAGGAGGGATCAATAACCATGATGTTTTCACCCTATTACATTATCATAGCCATCGGCTGCTTTATCGGCGCGGTGCTGATGATCGCCCGCTTCCGGAAGCAGTGGACGTTCACCCTCCCGGCCGGCATCCTGCTGCTGCTGGGCGGCATCTACTTTCTCTGCCGCGCATTCATCAAGGGCTTTGCCGAAAGCCCGTCCACTTCGTGGGTGGTAAGAGGAGCGCTGGTGGCATACCTCATCTATCTGCTGCTCTGCTGGAATAATCTCAAGGCGGAGCGCGGCGCGGAATTCGACGCCCACGACGGCAACGCTTCCGACGGAGAACAGAAGGAGGACGGGAAGAAATGAGCCGTTCCTTCAGGCACACGCCACGGTGCGGCGATCGCAAGAGCCGGTTTGCCAAGCTGCTTGCCAACCGGACGGCGCGCAGAAGAATCTTCCGCGCCGACGAACGCCGCGCCATTCCGCCGCATATGGGATACAAGCGCGCTTTCTCCCGCTACAACATCTGCGACTACGAACGCCTTCGCACAACGTGGAATGAATACGTCAGGGAGGAGCAATACTACTGCGGGCTCTGCGGCCGGCCTCTTCCTTCTATCAGGGAAATGAAGAGAAAATACAAAAAACGCTATATCAACAAGTAAAAAAATCGGAAGTGCCCTTTTCCGGGGTACTTTCGATTATTTGGCATTCGCCAAAAAATCCCGATTATTGCCATTCGTCAAAAATCCGATTATTTGCCATTCGCCAAAAAATCCCGATTATTGGGCATTCAATAGATTCTTTGCCAATCAATATAATGAAAAGGGGAATGAACCATTGCTTCACAGCTTTACAGTCGTATTCGGACAGGTGCTGTCGCTGTTCATCATGATCGCGGTCGGCTTCGGAATGTACAAAGCGAAGCGGATCACCGACGCGGGAGCGGCGCAGATGACAGACCTGCTGCTTTACGCGGTCACGCCCTGCGTGGTCATGAACGCCTTCAACCGTCCCTTTGACCCGGAAACCGCCGCCGCCATCGCGGTATTCGCGGGGGTGAGCGCGTTTTTTCTGATTCTGTGCATATTCATCGGCACGCTGATCTACCGCGGGGGCGATGACAATTCCCGCACGGTGCTGCGGTTCGCGTCGGTCTTTTCCAACTGCGGATTCATGGGCATTCCGCTGGCAGGCGCGGTGTGCGGGGAAATGGGAACGCTTTACGCCTCTGTTTTCGTGGTGCTTTTCAATCTGATCCAGTGGACATACGGCGTTGCCATGATCTCAGGCGAAAAGCTCTCGCTCCGGAAGGTCATCATCAATCCCTGCGTACTGGGCCTGATGGCAGGGCTGCCGGTGTTTCTGCTGTCGCTGAGGGTCCCGTCCCCCGTGGAAAATGCCGTTTCCATGCTCGCCGCCCTGAATTCGCCGCTCGCCATGATCGTGATCGGAACGCACCTGGCAAAAGCCGACATCGGCAGCGCGCTCCGCGATTTCCGCTGTTATACCGCCTCCGCGCTGCGGCTGATCATTCTGCCCTGCGTCATCATGCCCGCGGTCATCGCGCTGCCGTGGCTGGACAATGACCAGACGCTCACGCTGGCGGTCATGTTCGGCGCGCCGGTCGCCGCCTCCTGCGCGCTTTTCGCCACCAAATTCCGCCGCGATTCAGGGCTTGCCAGCCGGCTGGTGGCGATGTCCACCCTGTTTTCCATGGGGACGCTGCCGGTTCTGGTAGCGGCCGTCAAAGCAATCATCGGCAGCCGGTAACCAAGCGGCGCTCACAGTATGCCGACGGCCTTCATGATATCGAGGGCGACGAATCCGCGCGGCTGGTTGCCGTTGACGGTGTGGTCAGCCGCCTGCCGGTAAACGGCTTCCCGGCGGGCGTAAAGGTCGCGTATGGCGGCCATTTTGTCCCCCTGCTGCAAAAGCGGGCGGGTGGTGTCATTCTTCAGCCGCGCATAGATCACTTCCGGCGGCACATCGATCAGGACAAGCTCGCAGCCCTTCCTGAGCGCGTCAATGTTGCGCTGAAAGGTCAGCGCGCCGCCTCCGGCTGAGATAATCAGTCTTTCGCGCCCGGAAAGCGCGCGGCATACGTCGTGTTCGAGGTCCCGGAAATACGGCTCGCCGCGCAGCCGGAAAATCTCGCTGACGCTCATTCCCTCCGCCTGCTCGATCAGAACGTCGGTATCCACCAGTTCGCGCCCGGTGTTGGAGGAAAGCTCCGCGCCGACGGTGCTTTTGCCGCACCCCATAAAGCCAAACAGTACAATATTTCTGTTCATCATCGCCGCTTCCCCGCCTTAATTCTGTCCTGTGAAATGCTGATTCATGTAGGCTGTCGCGGCGGAAATGACCTTCTCCACATCCTGCCTGTCAAAGCTGACGTCCAGCCAGATTTCCTGCGCGGCAGCCGCCTGCCATACCAGCATGGGCATACCGCCCTGCGCCCTGCATCCCGCTTCACGCGCCGCCGAAATGAGCGCGGTGCGCTCCGGATTGTAGACCGCGTCAAAGACGGCCTTGCAGCCGCCCAGCAGCGACCTGTCAACCGGCATCGCGCCGGTCCTGGGGTACATTCCCACCGGCGTGGCGTTCACCAGCAGATCAAATCCGCCCTGCAGCCCGCCGATTCCGACCACCCCGGCGCGGAAATCCGGGTGAAACGCGCGGATATCCCCGATGATCTTCCGGGCGGCCGGCATATCGCTGTCAAGCACGCCGAAGGTCACTTCGCAGCCCGCGCGCGCGGCTTCCCCCGCGAAAACCCTGCTCACGCCGCCCGCGCCGAGAACCGCCACGCGGCCTTCCAGCGGAATATCCGCGGCGGCCAGCGCGCGCACGAAGCCGACCGGGTCGGTCGTCCTGCCCGAACGGTCGCGGCAGCGGACGGTATTGACGGAGCCGTATTCCCGCGCGACGCCCTCCACGCCGGCGAGAAACGGAATGACGGCGGATTTATAGGGAATGGTGACATTGAACCCGTCCAGCTCATCCATCAGGCGGGGAATCTCCGTATCCAGGGAATCCGGCTGCACGTCCACCACGGAATAGTCCGCTTCGACGCCGTTGAGCCTGAAAAGCTCCGAATGAATAAAGGGCGACATGGTATGGCCGATAGGGTGACCGATTACCGCAAATTTCATTTTGCTCATACAATGATTTCTCCTGTCATGAAAATTATTTAAAAAATTTACATAAAAATATTGACAAAAGCACATTATGCTAATAATATCTTAGTAGCGGCTTTTATCCGGACGTTATCTGACAGTCCCGCTTTCATATGATAACACATCTCAGCGCGGATTTCAACAGAATTATCTCCTCCGGACGGTACGGCCCGAATTATCCACAAAGGAGGTGCTTTTTGTGGTTTTTGAGAAGGTAAAGACGATTCTTTCCGATCAGTTTGACGTGGAAGAGGATACCATTACGATGGAAACTGACATTCTGCAGGATCTCGGCGCGGATTCTCTCGACGTCATGGATCTCATGATGACCCTCGGCGAGGAATTCGACATTCAGGTCGACGATTCCGAGGTGGAGAACCTCACCACTGTGGGCGCGCTTGTCGATTTCATTGAATCCAATCTGCCGTAACAGAAAAAATAAACAACGGATACCTCCTGACTTCACAGCCACGGCGGTATCCGTTATTTATTTTGAGGGTTTATTATGAAAAACGAATCATTGACGAAAGAACACCCGCGCCGGAGGACAAGCCATTCTCATGCCCACAGCCGCCAGTCGACGTCGGCGGAAATATTGACCCACTCGCCGTTGTCATCGCGGCGGAAGGCACTGTAGGGAGGGGCGTCCAGCAAGGCAAGCGTATCGGGGCAGTAATTGACCACCGTATTGAGATCATAGACCCCGTTCAGACGGGAATCGGACAGATACTCGTCGCTCTCGGTGCCGGAGAAGAACCGCCAGCCGCTGTCATAGAGCGAGGAAGGCATCACGCGGTAAATGATCGACACGGGAATCCCGTCCACCAGAACGGTATCGGGGGCAATGCAAAGCCCTCTGTTCCGGACGAATCGCTTCAATTGCTCGCGCGGAATCTTGAAATTCTTGCCTGTTGCCACTGCGTCACATCCTCTCCTTCTGGTTCCTGCTAATAGCATACCGCAAAAAATCTAACTTTTTTGGGAGTTTATGTAAACTTAATATAAACAAATCAGGCAAAAATGACCGAAAGCGTTGGCAGCGTCCCGTCAACTGCGGACAGAGCATTCCGGCAGTGCCTTGCGGAGCATGGCAATGTCCTCGGAGGAAACCGACGTGCCTGTGAGAATCAGCTCATTGAGATTCTTCAGACCCTTGAGGGCGGAGACATCTCTGACCGGATTATCGGACAGATTCAGCACGGTGAGCGAAGTGACCGAAGCAAGCGGTCTGACGTCCGACAGGCCGTTGCCCGAAAGATCGAGCATCGACAGATTGGAGAGATTGCTCAGCGGGCTGAGATCCGTAACCCTGTTGTTGGCAAGCTCCAGCGTGGTCAGCTCGGTCAGGCCCGCCACCGGGAAAACGTCGGTAATGCCGTTGTCCGAAAGCAGCAGTTGTCTGAGCGACGAAATGCCCGCGAGCGGCGCGATATCGGAAATCTGATTCTTCCCCGCGCTCACGCGCTCCACCTGGCGGAGCTTGGTCAGCGGCGTCAGATCCGAAACGCGGTTGCCGCTCATGTCGATATCCGAAAGCTGGTTGAGATGCGCGAGGGCTGAGATGTCGGAAACCTGATTGGAGCTGAAATCCAGCGTCTTGATGCAGATGCAGTCGGCAATCGGCGAGATATCGGTGATGTTGTTGTTATTGATAAACAGGCTGTTCACCAGATAGCAGTACTGAAGATCGCTGATGTCGCTCACGCCCGTGTCGGACAATTCGTCGATATAATCGGCGTCGGTCTTGATGACCTTTCCCGCGATGGTGACGGTCTCCGGAATATCATATTCATATTTGGTCTTTGCGCCGACCGGCGTTGTCCCGGAGCTTCCACGGGAAAGAACGACAAACAGGATGGTCGCCACCACAATCGCCGCCACACCGAAGATAATCAGCAGCTTCGGCTTCCGCAGCAGTCCGGCCAATCCCGACGGCACATTTTCGCTGTTGCCCTTATAGCTGATGTCAAATCCGCTCATATCCACGCTCCCGCCTTCCGCGCTGTCGTGGATAATTTCCCGCCTTCTGGGGTCTGTCGCCCGCTGGCCGCTGTAATATTCGTCATCGTGAGGGGCGCGGCTGAATCGCCCGCTGTCCCGGCGTTCGGGGGTTCTCTCGCCGCCCTGCCGCCCGGAGCGTCCCGCGTCCCGGCGTTCGGGGGTTCTCTCGCCGCCCTGCCGCTCGAATCGTCCGGTGTCCCGGCGTTCGGGATTTCTCTCGCCGCCCTGCCGTTCGGATCGTCCGGTGTCCCGGCGTTCGGGATTTCTCTCGCCGCCCTGCCGCTCGAATCGTCCGGTGTCCCGGCGTTCGGGATTTCTCTCTCCGCCCTGCCGCTCCGCCGTCTGCTGGCTGCGGAGCTGTTCGCGGGGGTCGTACTGCCGGCGCGGCATCGAGTCCGGAAGATCGATCTGCACATCGCCCCTTCGGGATTCCTGCCCCTGACGGTACGGGCCGG
>CADCON010000089.1 GCA_902803035.1 uncultured Ruminococcus sp. | reverse complement strand
CTTGTATTTGCTTTTCATATTCCCGTGATAAATGACAAAGAAGGTCGCCTTCACGTTGTACTTGTCCAGAATGTCAAGAATCTTGATGGTGTTGATGGAAGGGCCATCGTCAAAGGTGAGGTAAGCGACCTTGCCGTTTGTCTTATTGGTGGTGCTGCCGCCCTGACCTTCAATATAGGAGAGAGAAGCCATGACCCAGCCCTTTTTGGACGATGTATATTGAATATTGTACCACCGCTTGCCGGACTGGTCATTTTTGGAGCCGAGATAGGTGAACTTTTTACCTCTTGAAGTCCTGCCGATCACAGAATAGGATCTTCCCGCGCCGGAGCGGACGTTGACGGGATTGCCGCTGATGACAACCTTGCGTTTGGAAGCCTTCGGAGAACAGGAAACGGTGGGCGTTTCCGCACGGATGGATTCCGTGCAGATGAATTCCGCGGAAGGCGCTGTCATATCCTTGGTCTCATTGACCGGCATGACGCACGCGGTCAGAGAAGCGGCGGTGACAATCGCAATTGCCGCGCAAAGCAGCTTTTTGATGACGGATGTTTTTTTCATTTCTTTGACTCCTTTGAAAATAGATTAAAGTATATCGCTGTCGTTTTCGACCAGGGAAGCGTCCTTGACGCATTCCAGCTTCATCAGCCTGCCGATCAGCTCGGAAGGCTTGGAAGTCTTGATTTCAACCGCCATATTCATGCCTGATGAGGAAACATTTCTCGCCCTTGTTCTGCTGTACTGGCAGAATTCCCTGACGGCCTTCATAATCTCCTCTTCGTCGGTGTGTGTATTGGCGTTGACCACCAGAACCATCGTGCCGGTGCCCTTGAAGGTGGCGGAAAAAAGAAGAATCAGTACCGTGACAAAGAGCGAAGCGACCACCGCAATGCCGGCAAAGCCCGCGCCGCAGATAATTCCCGCGCTGATCGACCAGAACAGGAAGGCCAGATCCATCGGATCCTTGATAGCGGTGCGGAAACGCACAATAGAGAGCGCGCCGACCATGCCAAGCGATACGACGATGTTGGATTGAATGGTGAGAATGATGGCCGATGTGATCACGGCGATGATGACCAGAGAGATATTGAATCCCTTGTTGTAGAAGGAATTGCGGTTGACCATCTTGTAGATGAAATAGATATAAACCGCAATGGCCATTGTGCAGCCAATACACATAAGCACTGTGCCAATGGTAATGCTGCTGGTGGCGTAGCCTTCCATAAACGCCTTTTTGAAAAGATCAATTAATCCCATAATGAAGAATTACCTCCTGAGATGCCGCGAAAAAGCGGCACGAAATCATGACGGCAGATGAGCGGGCAGCACCCATGTCATCACCTCGTGAAGCAGCCGGATTTGCGCCACTCTGTCGTCGCCCGCGTCGATGTAAAACTGAATGGTATAGGTTTCGCACAGATCCGTTTCCGCATTGTCTGCGTAGATCGTAAGCGGCTTTTCAAAAACGTAATTCACCGTGTAATACGTCACGTCGTCCTCGTCGAGCCGGCTTTTGTCAATGTAGGCAAAGAAGCGGACGTCCTCGTGCTGCTTTCCGCCAGTAAAGTCCCCGTAGAGCATCGTTCCGTTCGGCTCAGTGGAATTGAAGTACAGCGGCCTTTCGTTTCTGTCGTCCGCAAAGGAAGCGAGAACCCCCCTGAGCGTGCTGCCGACATGAAGCCCCCTGGCAAAGGTTATGCTGCCGGTTTTGCACACCACGTCATACAGTTCCCTGCCGCCGGAAGAAGCGACGCCGCCCGCATGGCCTGCAATGTCGCAGAAGTGGAGGTTCAGCCCGTCGTAGGTCAGCGTTTCCACGGTGCCGTAAACGGGGGTTTCAGCCGCCTGCTCCAGCCTGGGTTCGCCCATGACGCTTCTGACATAGTCCGGATTCATACCGGGCAGCAGTTTGTCCGACACGCTGAGGTCGCTCTCGCAGAAGGGCTGCGGAGAAACCGGCCGGACGCTTTCGGTCTTTTCCTCCGGAATGACCGTCAGCAGTTCTGGCGACATCACCTGAAGCATCACCCGGCTCTCCGGCTCATCGTCACCGCATCCGCTCATGAATGAAGCCGCCAGAAAAACCGCCAGCACCATAAGCAGCATTTTGGCTGATTTACCGTTGTTTCTGATACAGATCATTTTTTCACCTCCCGAATCCGACAAGTCTGCAAGTGTAATATTTGGAGAATGTATTCCATTGCAGCGTATCGAGCTGCATCGTGCATTTTATGTGGGCGGGGAGAAGTTCGTCCCATTTGACCTCCAGAATGCTTTTTCCGGTGGGAAGCACAGGGCGCTGCCTGTAATCGAGGGTCAGAAAGCGTTCGGTTTCGTCTGAAGATGTCAGCCCGCTGTCAAAGGTAATCCTCACATTGCCGGCGGAATAGATAAAGGGAACGCGGGAGTAGGTGACAATCGTCTTCGGAAGCAGGCAAAGAGCATTCATCTCCCACAGAAGGCGACGCTTGCCGTCGGGCTGATCGCTGCGGATTTCCGGAATTCGTCCGGAAACAAGCGACTGCGCTTCTTCGTATGTGAGGGTGCATGATTGTTTCAGCGTCATTCCGCGGCGTTTGATTTTCTTTTCCAGCCGGATGAAATCCGTGTCGTCGTTGTAGATCCGTATGCGGAATTTGGCACGCGGGTCGGTGCCGGATTCATTCTGATAGAAGCAGGTGTCGCTGCGGTCGTCGAAATACAGGCTCCGGATGAGATAACTGCCGCTGCTTCCGGCATTGGGATCGCGGGACATCATGGCGGAGGCCTTCATCATCAGAATGCCGCGTTGACCGCTGTCGATGATGTATTTGTATTCGTGTCTGTACTTATCCATTGGTCAGACACCCTTCCCCGATGAAGATCTCCGCGTCCGCCTTGGTATTGGACATTACGCCCTTGAGAAACGCCCTGCTCGACGCCATATAGATGCTGCGAGAAGCGTTGAGGGCGTGTTCCCCCGCAATGACCGAAAGACAGGAACCGGTGATT
>CADCON010000088.1 GCA_902803035.1 uncultured Ruminococcus sp. | reverse complement strand
TCCAGCACATCGGCGGCATTGGTGTCGGGTTTGACTTTCGGCATGATTTTCAGAATCACGCCGTCCTCGTCAATGATGAAGGTTGTGCGGACAACGCCCATGCTCACCTTGCCGTAGAGCTTTTTCTCCTGCCAGACCCCGTAGGCCTCGATCGCCTGCCGTTCCGGGTCGGCAAGCAGTACGAAGGGAAGTCCGTTTTTTTCCGCAAAGCGGGCATGTGCCGCGGCGGAGTCCTTGCTGACGCCGATGACCTCCGCGCCCAGCGATTTAAAATCCTCATACAGCGCGGCAAAGGCGTTCGCCTGCCGCGTGCAGCCGGACGTGCCGTCCTTGGAATAAAAATACAGCACGACTTTTTTGCCCCGGAAGTCGGAAAGGCTTTTTTCGTTTCCGTCCTTGTCGGACAGGGTGAATCCGGGTGCTTGGGTTCCTGTTTCGGGCATGATGGATAATACCTCCTTCTTACGCCTTGATCCAGACGGCGGGGCGGATGGAAACGCGCTCATCGTCAACGCAGTATCCTGTATCGTCAATAGCTCCGGAACTCTTGACATACGCGGCGAAGTCGTCATAATAGCCGGAGGAACGGAGCCACCACCAGCCGGCGGATTCGCCCCTGCCCAGCTTCTGCTGCGTGCTTATGTAACTGCCGCGGCTTTTGGCAAATTCCGTAACGGCGGCAATTCTGGAATCCTGATAACGGAAGTAGGTCTTGACCTCGGATAGGCTGAGAAGAAAAACGGTGTCCTGGCATCCGTCATGTGAAACAGGGAGCAGTCTGCCTTGTTCGCTCGCGCTGAAGGCGGCGGCGATAAATTCGTTGTTCAGCCACTGCCGGATGGTGCTGTTTTCCCAAGTGACGCTGGTGCGCATTCTGTTGAAAGGAACAGCATCGATCAGTTTATCGGAAACGAGCAGGGCGCGGTCTCTGTAAAGGTCAACGATCTGCCAGACGATGGGCTTCATATTACCGTTTTCACCCTGAGGATAGCTGCCGAATTTGAATGTGTCGCCGACGTGGATCCTTTGCGAAAGGCTGACGTTCAGATTGGATCTGACGCTGTCGAAAAGCTTTTTTTTCGTTGATGGGAAGAAGCTCTCATAGTTGTTGAGTATGGTGGGAAGCTGGTGACAGCTCATACCGGAAAGGTAAAGATAAAGCTGACGTTCCGGTCTTTTGCCGCTGATTATCGTACTCATGAAGGAACCCCATTCTTGCTGGACCCATGGAGCGGTGAGATGCTCAGGTCTGGTGGCGATCACGATCATTATCTGCGCTTCATCCAGAGCAGCGGCAATATCATTGAAGTAGTTGCATTGAATGCTCTCTTCACTGAAATAGGTATCAATGCCTTCTTTGATAAGGGCATTGTATATTTCACGCGCCAGAGCGACGTCAGGGGTATCGTTTCCGCTTCCGTCAAGAGCCAGTTTCTTGAATGAAATAAAAACCTTGACAGACATACGCTATCATCTCCTGTTATTTTTGACTGAAATAGTATGTATATTATTATAAATCTTTTGTTGCCGGATTGCAATAAAAATATTTGCGAATAAACTAAAATAATTCAGGTTTCTAAGGGATTACTCCTCTTGTGAAGAAAGGCTGCTATTATCTTCTCAAAAAAAGCTTTGTTTCGCCCTCATTGAGGAAGGACTGCATCTTGCGGGCTATGCGCGGGTGGGCGAGGGAATGCTGCACCATGTTCCGGAGGGCATCGCCACCACGATAGCCGTGAATGACGTGCAGCTCAGTTACACTACCGTCCAGCCGGTCGAGCAGACGGATCAATTCCCGCCGCGCTTCCGGCGGTGACATTCCGTGAATGTCAGCAAAAGCGACGGATCCTTCTTTCCAGAATCTCATTTTGATGCACCTCTACAAAAAAATTGCCAATAATCTGTCATTGATTTCAGCTAAAATGAAAAAAACTATTGATTTGTTACTAAAAATTTATTATAATATATTTGTAAACCATTTACAATGGTAATTGTGGCTATTTTTTTCGTTTGTTTTTCATAGGAGGATTATTTGCAATGGATATCACAGAATTTGTAGATTCGTCGGTCAGAATGCCGGCGGGGAATGAGAATGCCGTGAGTGAGGACGCGCTTCTTGATATTATCGATTGCCTGCAGAGCAGTTGCTTTTACGGTGATGAAAAAGCGACCATCGAGGAACGCCTGACCACACTCTGTGACGGAAGACATCCCTATTGGGAAGCGTTCCAGAGCCGCAAGGGGCCGATCTACGTCAATTGCAAGTGCTCCGCAACGGTTGGCGGCAGGGATGTTGAAATCGCGTTGCAGTTCGGCATCGGCGACGACCGCCGCAGCTTTGCCCTGATTGCCATCATGCTCGACAACCGCGCCCAGACCGACGACTACATCGACGAATTTCTTGAGATGATCAGGAAGCTGTAGGCGTGGAAATGCTCAGAAGGTGGAAGCTGCAAAAAAGCGAACGAATGCGAACGTATCCATTCCAAGGCTCGAATGTGCCTTCCTTCACTCCACATTTTATTAAGCTCCGGTTTTGTGAAAGGATTGAATAGAATGAAAGAAAATATCTGCACCATTCCGGTGAATGAAGTATTTGAAGTGCATGACGGCTGCCCGATCTGCCGTATGCGGGATATCATCGAGGCGAAATACATTGATTATATCACCGGTCCCGCGATGATGGAGCCGGATATCCGCATTGAAACCAACCGCGCGGGCTTCTGTGAGCGGCATTTCGGCATGATGCTGACCTGCGGCCGCGCCCGCCTTCCGGTTGCGCTGACGCTGGAGAGCCATCTCGTCGATGTGCGCGAAAAAATGCTCGGTAAAAAGCCCGACAAGAAGGTGCTGGAGGCCATTGAAAAGTTGGAGCACAGCTGCTTTGTCTGCGAATACATCGAGCCGCATCTTGCCCGCGCCATTGAAACGGTCTGCCTGAGCTATAAGAACGAGCCGGAATTCCGCAGACTCTATGAATCCCAGCCCTACATCTGCCTGAGCCATTACCGCATGATCATTCAGTGCGCCAAAAAGCCGCTGGGGAAGGAGTTTGACGCCTTTGCAGAGGTGACCCGCCGGCTGGTCAGGAAATATGCCGATTCGCTGCAGGAAGGAATCGCCCAGTTTCGTGACGCCTTTGATTACCGCAACGCCGGCAAACCCATGCCTGCCGAAGCACGGACTTCCATCGAAAGCACCATTGAATTCCTTACTTCCCGCCCCGCTGCCACCAGACAGGCACCGGAAACCAAGACCGGAGAGAATCACTGACCTGAAAGGATTATTTCTGTCAAGATTTATAATATTTGTCAATTCTGATGGATTATACTTTAAAATTATGGAAGAATTAGATAATTTATACAACCTTTTCCATATAAATCCGGTTTTCTTGACTTTAGTAGCGCGGAGTGATACTCTATGCTTAGTGATGAAGATTTGTTGGCAATTTGAATGCGCTTTTATTTTACAGAACGTTTCTCAATAATTATACTATTGAAAGTGGCATTCTTGCTCTACCGCTGATATAAAGGAGGAATGTGACATGAAAAAGCACAGAATAGCAGCTGCTTTGCTTGCAATAATGGTTGCCGCGCTTTTCTGCGCGTTTCCTGTTTTTGCGGCAGGGGACAGCTATACGGCCGTTTTCCCTGTCGAGGTCAGCCATAAAGGAAAAAAATGCCGGAAAATACGGTGTTTCGTATTCTGATAGAAACAGACCGTCACGCCCCGCTGCCGGACCCTTCGGAACTGATCGTGACGGAAGCCGGGTCGTATGAGTTTGCGCCTGTCGAATTCACCGAACCGGGAAATTACACCTACCGGATCAGCCAGCAGCTCGGAGAGGAATCTGACAAGCGTGTGCAGCCGGACGAGAGGGTCTACGAAATCAATGTCACCGTGATCCGCGGTGAAAACGGCGGTCTTG
>CADCON010000087.1 GCA_902803035.1 uncultured Ruminococcus sp. | reverse complement strand
GCATCATGCTGATCTGTATTCCGCTCTACCGCAAGGTGCAGGAGAAGCTCGACGGCGTGCTGCTCTCCACCCGCGAGAATCTCGTCGGCGTGCGGGTGATCCGCGCCTTCTGCAAGGAGGAAGAAGAAACAGCCCGCTTCCTCGACCGCAATGAAGCCCTCACCGACGCGCAGAAATTTGTGGGGCGCATTTCTGCGCTGATGAATCCCGTCACGCTGGTGATCATCAACGGCTCCATTATCGCGCTCGTCTACATCGGCGCGCTGCGCGTCGATCAAGGAATCATCACGCAGGGCGCGGTGGTCGCGCTGTACAATTATATGTCCCAGATACTGGTGGAACTCATCAAGCTGGCCAATCTCATCATCAGCGTCACCAAATCCATCGCCTGCGGCAACAGAATTGAATCGGTGCTGGAAATGGAGCCGTCCATGACCTTCCCCGATGACTCCAACGCGAAGGAGGGCGACCCGCGCAGCGAATACGCGGTGGAATTCCGTCACGCCGACCTGCGCTACGGCGGGTCAAATGAAAACGCCCTTACGGATATGCATTTCCGCGTCAGAAGGGGAGAAACGGTGGGCGTGATCGGCGGCACCGGCTCCGGCAAAAGCTCGCTGGTCAATATGATTCCGCGCTTCTATGACGCCTTTGCCGGCGAGGTGCTGGTGGACGGCGTGAATGTGCGGGACTACACCCGCGAATCGCTTCGGGCGAAAATCGGCGTGGTTCCCCAGAAGGCGGTGCTGTTCAAGGGGACGATACGCGACAATATGCGCTGGGGCAATCCTTCCGCTACCGATGAGGAAATCCACGCCGCCATCGCCACCGCGCAGGCTGCGGAGGTGGTCGCCGGCAAGGAGGGCGGTCTGGATTACAGGATCGCGCAGGGCGGCAAGAATCTCTCCGGCGGTCAGCGGCAAAGGCTGACCATTGCCCGCGCGCTCGTGAAAAAGCCGGAAATCCTCATTCTGGACGACAGCGCGTCGGCACTCGACTTCGCCACCGACGCGGCGCTCCGCAAGGCAATCAAGACGATGGAGGGAAACCCGACGGTCTTCATCGTGTCGCAAAGAGCCGCTTCCATTGCCCACGCGGACAAAATTGTGGTGCTGGATGACGGCAAGATCGTCGGCGTGGGAAAGCATGACGATCTTCTCAAGAATTGCGAAGTCTACCGCGAAATCTACAATTCGCAGTTCAGCAGCGAGAAAAACGGGGAGGTGGACGCGAGATGAAATCCGATACCAGAAGAACCATTGTCAAGGTGCTGGGATACATCGCCGGACACCGCCTTCAGCTCGCCGCCTCCATTGTGTTCGCCGGCGCGTCGGTCGCGCTGACGCTGTGGATTCCGCTGCTGATCGGCAGAGCCATCGACTGCATTATCGACGCGGGACGGGTTGATTTCGTCCTGATCAAGGGATATCTTGTCAAAATCGCCGTTGCGGCGCTGGCGACCGCCCTTCTTCAATGGCTGATGAACACCGTCAACAACAAGATCACCTTTGAGGTCGTGCGGGATATCCGGGACGAGGCGTTCCGGAAGCTTCAGAGCCTGCCGCTCGGCTACATCGATTCCCATTCCTACGGCGAAACCGTCAGCCGCGTCATCGCGGATGTGGATACCTTTGCCGACGGACTGCTGATGGGCTTTACCAATTTATTCACCGGCGTTGTCACGATACTCGGCACGCTGGCGTTTATGCTGATTCTTCACCCTGTCATAACCGCCGTCGTGGTGGTCATGACGCCGCTCTCGCTCTTTGTGGCAAAATTCATCTCCACGCATACCCACGATATGTTCCGGCTGCAATCCGAAACGCGCGGCGAGCAGACCGCCTTCATCGATGAGATGGTCAACCATCAGAAGGTGGTGCAGGCATTCTGCCACGAGGATGAGAACATGGAGGAATTCGACGAGATCAACGGCCGGCTGTCCAAATACTCCCTGCGCGCCACCTTCTTTTCCTCGCTGACCAATCCCGGCACCCGCTTCGTCAACAATACGGTGTACGCCGCGGTCGCGCTGGTCGGCGCGTTCGCCGCCATCAACGGAGGCATTACAGCGGGTATCCTTTCGTCCTTCCTCAGCTATGTGAATCAATATACAAAACCCTTCAATGAAATCTCCGGCGTGATCACCGAGCTGCAGAATGCCCTGACCTGCGCGGGGAGAATTTTCGAGCTGATGGCGGAGCCTTCGCAGATTCCCGACACGGGCAATGCCGAGCTTGCGGACGTTAGGGGAGAGGTTGCGCTGCACGACGTGTCCTTTTCGTATGTGCCGTCTGTCAGCCTGATCGAGCATCTGAATCTGAAGGTGGCCCACGGGAAGCGGGTCGCCATTGTCGGCCCCACCGGCTGCGGCAAGACCACGCTCATTAATCTGCTGATGCGGTTCTACGATGTGGATGAAGGTCTGATTTCGGTTGACGGCAGCGATATCCGGGGGATCACCCGGCACAGCCTGCGAAGGAATTATGGCATGGTGCTGCAGGAGACATGGCTCAAGAACGGCACCGTCCGCGAGAATCTCCGTATGGGCAAGCCGGACGCGACCGACGAGGAAATCATCGCGGCGGCGAAGGCCTCCCATGCCCACAGCTTTATCAAACGCCTGCCGGACGGGTATGATACCGTCATCAATGAGGACGGCGGCAGCCTTTCGCAGGGGCAGAAGCAGCTTCTCTGCATTGCCCGCGTCATGCTCTGCCTGCCGCCGATGCTGATTCTCGACGAAGCGACCTCGTCGATAGACACCCGCACGGAGCTGAAGATTCAGGACGCCTTCGCCCGCATGATGAAGGGACGCACCAGCTTCATTGTCGCCCACAGGCTGTCCACCATCCGCGACGCGGACGTGATTCTCGTCATGAAGGACGGACACATCATCGAGCAGGGCGATCATGTGTCGCTGCTGCAAAAGGGCGGCTTCTATTCCAAGCTATACTACAGCCAGTTTGATGGCTGACAATCGGTTGAATGCCGATTCACCTGTGTCTTTTTTATTAATTCTTCGGAAATCAGAACTTATCGGTTGTATTTTTGACAGGCGTATGGTATAATTACCTTTACAAAACGCGAAAAACTGCGGACACATACTAATCTCCGATTTTAGTCGAAGATTAGAATCAGGACGTTTTGTGAGAAAAATGCCAGTGGAATGGTTTTCAGTGTAAATATATGGAGTTGAAATGAATGAACAACACCCCAGTCAGAAGAAAGATTCCTGAGGTCGTTTTGTCCGGCGAAGATTCCGAAGTCAGGGATATTATCGTCGAAGAGGAAGCAGACGGGATGAAGAAACCAGCGGAGCATCTGAGAGGCGTGCCGCGTTCAGGGGATGATATTGAATGGGGAGATCTCAGCCGGTTTGGTCCGGTTCTCCCGCCGGGTACCGATGTTCTGAAGAACAAGCCCTTTTACAGGTTCTTCAAGCGGTTCTTTGATATCGTGCTCTGTTCCCTGGCGTTGATCGTGCTGATGCCCTTCCTGCTGATCATCGCGCTGATCGTCTTTATCGACGATCCTCACGGCAGCCCGATTTTTATTCAGTGGCGCGAGGGCAAAAACCGCAGGAAATTCAAGATTCTGAAATTCCGCTCGATGGTGGTGAACGCCGAAGAACTGCTGGAATCCCTGAGAAAGCAGGGCAAAACCATCAAAAGTCCCAACGACCCCACCTATAAGCTGAAGGACGATCCGAGAATGACACGGTTCGGCAAATTCATCCGCAAGACAAGCATCGACGAGCTTCCCCAGCTGATCAATGTCATCAAGGGGGACATGAGCATTGTCGGCCCCAGACCGCCCATTCCGCGTGAGGTGGACGTTTACAATGATTTCGCCCTGCAGCGTCTGCTGGTCAGGCCGGGACTTACCTGTATCTGGCAGACCACACGCAACCGCGACGACGTGCCGTTTCCGGATTGGATGAAGATGGACGTCACATATATCCAGCATTGCAGCTTTCTTCTGGACTGCAAGCTGATTGTCAAGACCTTCGCCATAGTATTCAGTGCCAACGGGCATTGAATGAAAAAAGCCGGAGCCAGTCCCGATCGGAAGGGACAAGGCTCCGTTTTTTTGTTTGGTCAGAGTATATCCGCTTCGCCGGACGCATTGCCCGGTGAACCAGAAGCGGCAAATTCGCTGATGAAGGGCTTGCCGCGGAGCGTTTCCTCTGAAACCTTCGCGGGCTTCGCGGATATGGGACGCTCCTCCGTATCCGGCTCGACGTCCTCGATGATCGGAACATAGACCGTGCCGTCGGCGTTGGTTTCCACCTTCATAATTGTCTTTTCAAATACCTTGAAGGCGAATGTCCTGCGGGCGAATGACCGCGCGTTGATGCCGGACAACAGCAGATGAAGGAAGAGCAGGACAACAATGCCGACCGTCAGCAGCCATCTTGTGTCAGAAAGAATAACGGTGCAGGCCATCCAGTCGGACGAGAGCCACAACCAGATGCCGCCCGCGATGAGGTAAAGGAAAAAGAGAACAGCCGAAAGGGGAGGGAACACGCGCAGCCCGCTTCTTTTCAGCGTTCCCGCGGCGCAGCTTCTGACCGCTCCGAGATAGCGGTGGCAGAAGAAGGCGCAGCCCGACGCGGTGTAAAACAGCACCGAAACGGCCAGCAGAAGCCTTCCGGTGATCTCAGGCGCAAGAGCAATGGTAAAGCCGGAATGAGACAGCAGGCTGTTGAGATGCTCTTGTGTTCCGCTGTGCCGGATGAGGAGATATCCCAGCGTGAAGGATTCCAGACCCGCGATAAAGCCTGCCAGCGCGATGACGGAGATTGAAACGCGCAGCAGTGTGCAGCCGGCGCCGGGAGAAAAAACCCGTATCAGGGCAAATACCGCCGATAATGCCGTGAATGCCGCCAACACGGTGACCGCGGGATTCATTCCCGAAATGACGGCCAGCCAGACCGCTCCGGCGGCAATGGCGGCGGCGACCAGCGTGACGGCAATATTGGCGGGCGAGCGGAAATGCTTTTTCGTGATATAGTCTATCGAATTGTTTGTCATAATCCCGAATCACCCCTTGCGCCTATTGGAAGAGCAGCATTGACAGTCCGAATGAACACAGGGCGAAAATGCCCGCGCCGACAATGCCTGAGAGCAGGAGCGTCAGGAAGGGACTGCGCCTGAAAGCGGACGCCTTCTGAATGCCGAAATAATATGACACAGCCGAAGCGGAGATTCCGGCGACGATCAGAAGAACGGCAAACGGCGTCCAGAGAAGCGCGGCGGGAATTGTCAGAATGATCGCAAGCGTAAGGGGAAAGAGCGAGAATGCGGCGATATTGAGCGACTGGTTGACGGAGGGTTTTTCCTCCGCGTGGATAAAGGCGATTCTTGTCAGGATGGCGAGAATCGACAGAATCAGAACAGACATGATCACCGCGTGAAGCGTCAACCTTCCGAATGACCTCATCGCGCTGCCGCCGTCTCCCGACGAATTGACAATGACGGACTCGAACCGGGGACCGCAGACCTCTCGGAAGAAGCCGGGCGACAATGTGCCGAACGCCGCCAGCGACATGGAAGCGAATCCCACAATGAACAGCGAGCCGAAAGTCACCCAGATGGTGGCGGAACGTATGCGGGCGGCCTTTTCGACGCCTTTGAGCGGGGAATCGGTAAAGGATTGCTTCAGGCAGGACAAGACATCGGAATCCTCCTGCTGGGCAGGGTGAATGTTGGCTTCACTCATTCCTCCGCAGTTAGGGCAGAATCCCTTGTCATTCAGTCTGCCGCCGCAGTTTGAGCAGTAACTCATGCGTATTACCTCTTTCAATCATTGGTGCTGTCATTATTTTATCATACTGAAGAGGAAAAGTAAATAGGTTTTAATATATTTAAACAATTCTCTGCCAATTGCGCGATTATTTTTGTGAATTTCACAAAAGCGACGTTAAATCGCATATGATGGCGTTGGAAATCAGCATACCCTTTCGTGTAAGACGGATTCCTTTTTCATCACACGTGCAATATGCTTTCATCACGCCGGAACCCGCGCGTTTCCGCAGCGATTCGGGAACAGGCATTCCGAAGCGTTCCCTCATGCCCTCGTCGGTCAGCCCTTCGGCCAGCCGCAGGCGAAGCATGATGTATTCCTCGGGAGAACCGCCTTCCCCGTCGTCGTGCGCTTCCATTCCGTCCAGATAGCCCTTCAGGTCACGGTCGAAGAAATACCGCCTGCCGCCGAAAAAGCCGTGCGCGGACGGCCCGATGCCGATGTATGGCTCGCAGCACCAGTATTTCAGATTGTGGCGGCTTTCGAAGCCCGGTCTGGCGGCGTTGGATATTTCGTACTGGGCGTATCCCGCCTGTTCCAGCCGTGAGAAGGTCATCTCGTACATATCGGCCAGTTCGTCCTCGCCCGCGAGCCGCAGGGCGTATTGAATGCGGTAGAAGGGGGTGTTTTCCTCGATCTTGAGCATATAGGCCGAAATGTGTGCCGGCGCGGTTTCTTCGATGAACCGCAGCGAATGCTCCAGCGAATCGGCGGTCTGCATGGGAATACCCAGCATGAGGTCGAGCGAAATATTCCCGACGCCGCAGCCGTGCGCCTGCTCCATCGCCCGCAGCACGTCGTCCGGCGAATGCCTTCGGCCGAGCGACGAAAGCTCCTTGGGAAGCGCGGACTGCATACCGAGCGACAGGCGGTTGACGCCGGCAGCGGCGCAGCCCTCCAGAAATTCTCCCAGATCACTGGCGGGATTGGCTTCCACGGTGATCTCCGCGTCCTCCGTGACGGCGACGCTTCGCCGCGCAGCCTCCATAATCCGGGTGATCCTGCGCCCGCCGAGCAGCGAAGGCGTGCCGCCGCCGAAATACACCGTGTCGGCGGCAATGCCCTGTCCGGCAAGTCCGGACAGGCGGCGGACGGTTTCCTCGGTATAGCTGTCCATCCGCTCGTCTTTTGCCGTCACCGAATAGAAATCGCAGTAGGGGCATTTGTACCGGCAAAACGGCACATGAATGTAAATTCCGACCGGCTTCATCGCGTCACTTCCCCGAAGCTGCCCTGCGGCGGGCGAGGTAATTTTCCAGAATGATTACCGCCGAAACGGCGTCCACCACCGCCTTGCGCTTCTTACCGCGGGTGTTGGTGGCGTTGAGAAAGACGTGCGCCTCCATGGTGGTGCAGCGCTCGTCGAGCATATCCACGGGAAGGCCGCAGGCTTCCCGCAGCGAATGAGCGAAGCGGCGGGCATTCTGCGCGCTCTCGCCCTCCGAACCGTCCATATTGACCGGCAGCCCCACGACGATTTGCTCCGCTTTGCGTTCGGACGCGATGGCGGCGATTTTTTCTACCAGATGCGGGACGTACCTCTCATTGATCACCGTCACGGGAGAAGCCAGCCTTTCGCCGGGGTCGCAGACGGCGATGCCCGTTCTTGCCCTGCCGAAATCGACGGAGAGGATCACCATAGCTCCACCTGTCCGACCAGCTCGGAGATGTTGGCGATATGGTTTTCGGCGAGGTAGCTGTCCATGCCCTCGATGATTTTCAGGGGGGCGTAGGGATCGGTGAACATGACCGTTCCCACCTGAATGGCGGACGCGCCGGCGAGTGTCATTTCAATGGCGTCCTTCCAGCTGCATATGCCGCCAAGACCGATCACCGGCACCTTCACGGCGTTGTAGACCTCGTTGACCATGCGGACGGCGATGGGGAAGACAGCCGCGCCGGACATTCCGCCCTTGTTGTTGCGAAGGATGGGTCTGCGTGTGCGGATGTCGATTCTCATGCCGAGAAGGGTATTGATGAGGGATACCGCGTCGGCTCCTGCCGCTTCGACCGCTCTGGCGATCTCGGAGATGCTCGTGACGTTGGGGGAGAGCTTGACGATCAGCGGCTTATCGGGGCAGTGCTGCCTGACGACGGAGGTAATTCTCTCCGCGCCGGCGCAGGAAGTGCCGAAGGCCGCGCCGCCCGCCTTGACGTTGGGGCAGGAGATATTCAGCTCCACCATGTCCACATCGGCCGCGTTGACCTTTTCGGCGATCGCGGCGTAATCTTCCTCGGTGGCGCCCGCGATATTGGCGATCACCACGACGTCCTGCTGCCGCAGCCACGGCAGGTCTTCCTCGATAAAATGATCCACGCCGGGATTCTGCAGCCCGACGGAATTGAGAATGCCACTGGGGGTTTCGGCGATGCGCGGCGGGGGATTGCCCGCCTTCTCGCGGATGGTCATTCCCTTGGAGGAAATGGCGCCGAGGCTGGAAACCGGATAGAATTCGTTGTATTCCCTGCCGAAGCCGAAGGTTCCGGAGGCTGCGATCACGGGGTTTTTAAATTCTACCCCGGCGATAGTTACGTTAAGTCTGCTCATTCCCAGATGACCTCCCTGCTGTCAAATACCGGACCGTTCTTGCATACGTGGAGATATTTCTCCCCGCCGTCGGGCGTTCTCGTCTTGCAGGCGCACACCAGACAGGCGCCCACGCCGCAGCCCATCCGTTCCTCCAGCGAAACCATGCAGCGGATGCCGCGCTTTTCAGCTTGGGCTGCGGTCAGGCGAAGCATGGGCTTGGGACCGCAGGCGTAGACCGCGTCGCAGGGCGATTCCTCCAGCCGGGCGGCGAGAAGCTCGGTCACAAATCCGTGATGCCCCAGCGAGCCGTCGTCGGTGGCGATGCGGACGTCCGCGCCGTTTGCCCTGCATTCGTCCGCGAGAATCACCGCGTCCTTACTGCGGAAGCCCAGAAGCACCGTGGCGTTCGCCCCGTAGGGAGCGGACGCGCCCAGCAGGGGCGGAACCCCGATGCCGCCGCCAACGAACACCGCCTTCTCCCGCGGGTCGATGTCGAAGCCGTTGCCGAGAGGGGCGAGAATGTCCATGTGCTGCCCCTCGTTCATTTCGGACATGATTTTCGTGCCCTCGCCCCGCACCTCAAAGACAAAGCGGATCCATCCCTCTTCGCGGCTGAAGCCGCACACCGAGATGGGACGGCGCAGCGTTTTGCCCTCCACGAGAATATTGGCGAATTGGCCGGGCTTCATGCTTTCCACAGCGGTCTGCGACGCGACCGTGAAGCTGAATGTGGTCTGGTTGAGCTGTTCCTTTCTGACAATGGGACAAAGCTCCTGTGTGTATTTCATTGTGAAGTTGCCTCCTTCTTGCGTCATTATTATCTATAATACCATCAGCGCACTGTAAAGTCAAATATAAATCCTGAACCGGCAGGGATTTTTATTGAATCGGAGAATTATATGATTCTTGTTATTGAAATAAGCGAATTTATGTGTTATACTGAATGATACATAAATTGAAATCGCTGCGTGATGCATGATTCGGAAAAAGGATAAATGTCCGGTTATGAAAAAGAAAAGCTTGACAGTTGTGGCGATTGTCGGATCTCTTCTGGCAGTCGCCGTCATTTGTGGGTTTCTGGTTTTCAGGGCGAATTACGTAAAAATCGGCGGGGAGTATTATTCCCGCTCGGTAACGGCTCTTGATTTAAAAAACAGCGGAATTGAGGATATTTCCGGTTTGGATGGTCTGAACCAAGCTCTCAATTGGCCCAAAACCGCCGATGCTGATAATCTCATGTACGGCGAGCCGTCCGGAGATGAATTCGATATCATGGTCGGCGAGATGCGCAGACCGATGCTGATTGCATCTGTGGAGTAGGCAATCGCACAATTATAATAATCGGAGGAGATACCCATGATAACAAGAAGCTTAGATAAACAGTAAACTGGCAGTACTTATCACGAATATGGAGGTTTTATATGTTTAATAACGAACTGACAATTATTGAAAATATCAAAAGAGGTCTTGAATCTGAACATATAGATCATATTCAAGGATTTCCAGACTCTGCTTGTTCTGAGCTTCGAGGGGTATATCGGTTGCTTTACCACTCGATAAAACACGATCACATTGATCCAATGAACAAAGCAGCTGCGATACTAAGCATCATAGCAATCGCAGGTGGCCTTATTACGGTTACACACAATGGATATCGCTGCAATAACGGGTTTATAGATAGTTTTGGTACGTTTTACAAGTCGGAGAAAGCTGTACTTGAAAATCTTAAAATCATGGCTTCTGATTATTGTCACGACGGCTACTTTGTTGATAAAGCAATCGGCTATTTTTATCATAATAATGATGAGGCAGCGATTTCACGACTTAGAGAATATAGTCATCTTATTCACATTTCAATTACAACGTGCCAGAATGCAGAAGAAAGAAACATTCTATGCTATGTAGATAAGGTGATGAACTTACTATCGAAACCCATTTCAGAAAAAGACTTGGTCGAATCTATACCAACCACATGGGACTCTGAAACATGGCTGAAGAAATTTCTGCCTATTTGGGAACGGCGTGTTCGCTGGGAGCAGCATTCGTTCCGTGCAAAGTACTATAAGCAGCACATTGCCATAGTTGAAGACGGACGTTATATTTCGCAGTCAGGAAAGGAAGTACATATTTCTTGGGATGCATATGCTATGATGAAGTCTTCTAAGATGTATTCTTCTGAGATTGCCATTCCGCCTTTGGCGAAGAAATTCGATACAAAATATGAAGTCTGGCAAATAGATTGTTTGGATGCAGCCTATAAGATTCAGAGCGAAACAGAAGGTATCACTGCAGTATTGAATCTTGCTAACCGACAGAATCCTGGCGGTGGTGTGTATACTGGAAGCGGCGCACAGGAGGAATGGTGCTTTTTACGATCAAACTATTATACAGCATTATATCCATTTGCAGAATACGCAAACCAGTATGATTTGCCGAAGGCGAAAGATCAATATCCTCTTGATCGAAACTTTGGCGGTGTATGGAGCAAAGGGGTCACAGTTTTTCGAGGACGTGAATTAGAGGGATATCCACTTCTTGAAGAACCGTGGAAAACCAATTTTATTGCGGTTGCTGCAATTAATAGACCTCAGACCGTTGAAGAAAACGGAGAGATTCGTTTGCATCCAGATATGATTCAGGGTGCGATTAACAAAATTAGAACTGTTATGAATATTGCGGCGGATAATAATGTAACGAATCTCGTTCTTGGCGCAATGGGCTGCGGGGCATTTCATAATCCACCGAAGCATATTGCTGAACTATTCTTGCAGGTGTTAAACGAACCGCAGTATAAAGGTCGTTTTCAAAAGATTGTATTCGCTATTACCAGTGAGGAACTATGTAAAATATTTTCAAAAGTATTTGGAAAAGACATATAAGAGGGGGTGCTTTTGAATAAACCCTGAATCCGTGAAAGTGGAAAAGTGAAGAAGTTGAAAACCGCGGAAAACAGGGCATTGACAGCCGAAAAAAGAGAATATGATATTC
>CADCON010000086.1 GCA_902803035.1 uncultured Ruminococcus sp. | reverse complement strand
TAAACGGCATCTCAAGCAGCAGACGCAGGAATACATCCGCGTAGAAGAGGTCTTCGCCCTTGGCAAACACTCTGTCCCCTGTGTCAGGATCAGTTGTGCTGTCATTGTACAGGACATAGTCGATCGCGTTGGCTATCCGGCTGTCGGTATTGGCAATCAGCTTCTCGTAGAACTGCCTCGTGGCAACAGTGTCTCCGATTACCTGTAAGAGATTGTTGTCTCTGATGGCCTCCAGCAGACTCGTCGTATACGACTGAATGCTGCTCTCGTCGCCTACGGTTCCGCCTTCGTTCTCATTGAGCATTCTGAAGGAGGCGCCGCCCGCTCCCGCGCCGAACTTCACGATATGCTTCATGCCTGTGACCGTTTCCTTCTTGCGCTGCGTCTGCGCGGGCGCGACAATCTGCAGTCTGGCGCAGCCGATGCGCGACTTGATGAAATTGGTGATCTTGGTGATCATCGCGCCGTCAATGCCGCTCCATTTGGAGCCCCAGATGTTGGAGCCGTTTCCGCACAGGATGATATTGACCGTCTTCTCGCTCAGATCCTCATCCGGCCACGAGGCTTTGGCAAATGCCGCCGCGTAGTTCAGCACGCCGATCATCTTCATCAGCACGTTTCTTCTGAACGTGTTGTACCGGACGCTGTCCGCGCCTGCCACCGGACGGAATTCCGCTTCAGGTATAAAGGATTCCGTAATGCACAGCGCCGCTGTGTCATTGGCGTGGACAATGCTCTCGGGCGGCGTCGAATTGACCGCAAAGCATTGGAAGAACAGACTGCTGTTCCCCCGCGGATCCGGGAATGCTTTCGCCGCCTGCACAAATGTTTCCGAGAGAATCTTCTTGCCCGCGGCATCTTTCACGGAGTCGATCGCCGCCGGAATCGGCGCCCTGTTGCCCAATTGTGAACGGAAGGAGAACAGGTCGATGGTGCCGCCGCCGATGTCCACGCCGATGTTGTAATTGGCTCCCAACGGAACGCCGGCGGCCGGATCATTGATGATGAAGGAGGCGGCCGCTGTCGCTTCGAAATGCGTCTGATGGATCTGAAGGTTGGCCCCGATGTTGGTCAGCGCCTCGTTGACCCTGTTCATCGTCAGATCAACTTCTACGTCGCTCATGGAGCTGGGCACCGAAATGTGTATCTCAGTGTACGCCGGATTGAAGCCTTTCTGCAGCACCATGGCGATCGCGCTGCTGAATATCGAACCCGCCACCGCGCGGTAGCCTTCGTTGGCAAACGCGTCGGAGGTCCATTTCAGGCTGTCATACACGTTCACGCTTCTCAGATCGAGATCTTTTCCCGTTCCCACTTTCTGCGCTGCCAATATGGTCTGGTCAATGGCGTCTTTGCCGGCGTTCAGCGCGTGGGCGCGGTAAAGCGAACTCTGTCCCAGGGCCGGGTTGTTCGCCTCTTCCGCGCAGACCGCTATGCTGCGGATGATATTGCCGCTGTCACGGTCGGAAAGAAGGTGGAAAATCCTGAATTCTGCGCTGCCCTTGTCGCCGGTGACCATTCTCACATACTTCTTGATGTCCACAAACTCCGCGTAGGCATTCGGGTCTTTCGGATCGTAGTACGAAACCAGGCATATCGTATTGGTGGTACCGAAGTCCAGATAGATGGCGGTGGGGCTGTCAAGCTGGGTGTTGGAGTAGACCACCGGCTCGGGGAACCGGATGCAGCCGCAGTAGGAATTCCTGAACCTGATGAACGCAAACTTCGGCAGATTCTCCGTCGGCTCCACTATCGCAAACTTCGCTTTGTCCTGAAGGTGCGTGACCGGAAATACCTCCGGATTGGTGTCAAAATACACGCTGGTGTCATCGTCCGGGCAGTCCCACACAATGTATCGTCTGAAAATGGACCCAATGACCGGCGGAATCGGATTGATGTTGCAGTCGATGCCCATGTTGAATCTGTCAATACGGAGCCCTGCACTGTTCTTCATCTCGCAGCTCTTCCCTACCGCGTACATCTTCTGTATGGTGATGACGGTGCCGTCCACATTCAGCCTGATCCGGCAGGTGATGGCGTCTTCCGTGTCGGGATCACAGCCGTCGCAGTCCGGCGCGCCTTCCCAGTCGGTCCTGTATATGCCGTCGGAGCCTCTCCTCACAAGCTCTACGTTGCTGCCGGTAATAATGGCTCTGCACAGTTCCTCCGAGATGGGGTTGACGACGTAATAATCGTCAATCTCGTAGGTGATCTTCGCAAAGCAGGGGGGCGTGTAACTCGCGTCGCCCTTGAAGAGAAGCAGCTTGTCCGAGAAGAGTCTGTCCGGCAGACCGCCGCAATAGGGGGCGTTCAGCAGAACGTCCTTCAGTGTGGCAGGCATCGCCGCGCCGATCCTGACGATGGTCAGATACGGCGTCCCGTTCCACGCGCCGTTGATATAGGTCAGAACGTGGTTGTAGCCCATGCCGAGAATCTGCGCGTTGATGTTCTGCGCTCCGTTGACGTCGAAAAGGAACGCGTAAAGCAGCTGCTTGAAGAGCAGCTTGCCGTCGTGCGCGTCCGCCGCCGTCGCGGAGAGGATATCATTGAAGGTTCCCGTGGCGTTGTTGAAGAACGGAACCGACGTCAGCGCGCTGCAGAATCTGCCCTTGTCCTTCACCGGCACAAGATAACCTTTGTAAATGTACGCGAACGCTTCGCCGTCCATGCAGAAATAGGTCAGCGTGGATTCGCCGCCGAGCTGCGCGCCCAGCGCCTTCAGAAGAATGGAGGGGGATTGGGGGCTCATGTCAATCTCGTGCGCCGTGATGTTCAGTCCCAGCAGCCTGCGGCAGGCAAAGACGGTGAGCAGTCCGATACAGGCGTCGCGCACGGCGTTGTATTCCGGATCGGTCACATTCGCTCCGGGAGGATTCTTCAGCTTGTTGATGAAACACTCCGCCGCGTCAAAGCTGGAGGGAGTGGCGTTGGTGCCGTTTTCTTCCTGAAACGCCTTCTCCTTGTCGCTCAGGCTGTCCCGCTCCGCCTGTATCATCTGATCGATATTGACCGGTCCGACCGAAGCTACGGGTGTGACGCCTCCTTTGATAATCGGAAGCGTGGTGGTCATGTTGTCTATCGGCAGCGCAACCTTATGCGTGGCGGGAGCCGCTCCCGCGTTCGGATGATGATGAATATTGATCTTATACATTTGCTTTACTCTCCTAATCCGTACGTTTTGTCACACGCCCTGAACAGAGCCGCAAAATACGCGGCTCCACGATCTTCTACTCGTGACGCGGTTGCGACCTGAGCGGGGTTGTCTTTGAGAGCCTGTCTGAATTCTGCGTCGAGCGCGGTCAGGGCCGGAATCCTTCCCTGCAGGGAGTTGCCGAAGAAGATGATCGTGGAATCGACGTCCGTATTTTTCCCCGACCACTGGAATCCGGCGGGATTGGGATAACGCTCAAACGCCTCTCTCTTGAAGAGAACTACGTTCTCGTTCCACCTGCCGTCCACGTTGGTGGAAAATTGGAAGAGCATATTCCAGAAACGGTTGATGAAGGAAAGCGCCTTTCCTCCGATGCCGAAAAATACCGGACGCTCGTCCGCGAAATTCTTCTTCTGTATATAGTAAAGCGAGTTGAACATGGAACCGTGGTTGTCTATCAGCAGGCTTCCCCATGAGCCGACGAGCGTGTCGTCCGGCTCTGACATAGCGCAGGCGAACAGACCCATTCTCGCCAGACACCGCTGCAGTCTGTCGCTGTAGGGGATATTGTGCCAGCAGAGATGACGGCCGTCGTAATTGTTTGTCAGATTGATGCCGAGGTATTCATGCTGGGGGATGCCCAGATGATTCGGCGCGAAAATGAAATACGCGCCGGTACACATGAGCAGCTCCGCCACGGAAAACTTGTTGTCCTGGTCGTTTCCGCCTTCCTTGTGCTTGAGATTCGTGCGCTCGCGGGGATCATAGCCGCAGAAGAGAATGTTGTTGAAGGTGCCGTTCACCAGATCCTTGCCCCTGTAACCCTCCAGCGCTTCGATGTCCGACGGGCGGAACTGGTACGGGCTGATGTGGAGCTTATTGCCGGATTCTTCGCCGCCGCCCGCTATTTCCGGAATCGAATAGTAGCTCAGCATGAAAAGACCGTAAATCTCAACGATGTTGTCGTGTCCCTGGTAATGACGGCGGATCCTCTCGGCAATGGCTGTGTTGAGCGACGCGCCGGTTCCGCCGTGCGTCGAGCCCACCACGATGAAGCGCGCCTGCGTTCCGCCGTCCATCGGACACGCCCAGTTGAGGAAGCCTTCGAATATCCTCTTGTTCTCCTCTGTTTCAAGGGCGGCGTTGACAATCGTGACGCCGATATTGACGTGACCCGCAAAGCCCTTGTTTTCAATGATCTGCTCCAGCTCTTCCCTGGTGGAAATAAGACTCAGCGCCGCCAGCTCCGCGCCGTTCTTGCCCAGCGCGCCCATCGACTGCGTTCCCGCGACCATCGGCGACCATGAGGGGGACTGGATCGGAGGATAGGGCCTTCTGATGGCAGCGTTCATGCTGTTGATTTCCCTGATGAAGGTTTCCAGATAGACCTTGCCGGGATTGGTAGTGTCGTTATCGACGATCAGAACGCCGTTGATCGGATTCTGGATGCCGTAAAAGCCGCACTGGTACAGCATCATCAGTACCGATGTGAGCCTTTCACCGCAGCCTCCGTTAGCGATAATGTATGTGTTCATTGTGATCCTCCTGTTGATTGATTAACCGCGCTTCATGTTGCAGAGGTAAAGCATCAGCGCGAAAAGCGCAATCTCGATGAATTCGGGAAGCAGACCCGCAAACCCCGGACCTGTGTGATGAATGATGAGAAACACGATGATCTTGATGAGCAGCACCACTATGGAGAAAATGGCAAGATGAGTCAGCCTGTGGGCGTTCTTCTTGCCGCCCTTTCTCACTGTGGGCGTGATCTGATCGGCAATGGTGTTGAACACCAGCCACAGAAGGAAGATGAGGGCCGTGATGATGCTCAGCACGCGGATGGTGTCCGCCTCCCGCATGGTGATGCTGTGGAACGTGCGTCTGATGAACTTGGAGGTCATGACGGAGTACAGCACGAGCGGGACGACGCCCACCACCGCGCGCACAACGGTCTTGACTTTTTCCTCCGTGGTGTACTGGGTACCGAATCCTTCACTGAAACGACGGGTAAATACTGACATTTTGAGATTTCTCCTTTACTTAGTTGATGGAATAGTAACAATAAAAAGTGAGCAGCTCACTATTGTCCTGGGTCTGGTTGCAGGCTTCTCTCAACCCTTTGTACATGAATTCAAGGTCGAGCGTCCTGCCCTTGTTTTCTTCGGAGGTGTCGGGCGCGGAATTATCCAGCACCCACTGCGGAACGTCCGTGACTTCTTCCGGGCAGATGGTGTATTTCACCAGAATGTCGCCGTTCTCCTTGACCGCCGATGTGTCATTGAAAACCGTGGTGATCTGATACTTTCCTCCCTTCACGGGTTCAAGGACGACCTCGGTGGATTCAACCACCTTGTAATCCGCTTTGCCGACGATCAGATTGCCGATGGTCGTGTCTCCGGCTTCCGCGTCGTCCGGTAGTTTCGCCTGATCCGGTCCGCCCGATACCGTCCCCGCGGCTTTTTTGCCCTTCTTGTCCGTTTCTTCCTCTTCCTCGTCCTCTTCCAGCGCGCCCTTATAGCTCATGAATTCGGGCACCGCCCTGAGCGCGGGCATCTCCGCGCCCTCCTTCAGCTCCGCCGCGACGGTGAAGACGCTTCTTGCCTTCCCGCTCTTGGGAAGCTCGGCCGAAAAGGTGGGATAGTAATCCTTTCCCTCTTCCTTCTCCACGGTGTCCGTGCGGTCCCAGGCCATGAAGCTCCTGCCCTTCGCCGCTTCGCCCAGCGAAACGGCTTCGTCGTCTTCCGGCTCCAGCTTCAGGCTGTCCTCCACAAACGAAATCATGCCGCCGGGAGACAGGAAGGTGGATACGTAATTTTCTATCTTCTTCTTCGTGAGACGCTCCGAAAGATCCGCGCTGAATCGGGTCACCTTCTCAACCGGTCCCGCCACGATAAGATAGAACATTCTGTCCCCTTTATACGGGTACGGCTTGCTGTTGTCCGCTTCGACCCAGTAGACATTGCCGCTGAATCCCGACTTGACGCCGATGAACGCCACGGCGTTGCCACGGTTGAATACGTGCCGCGCAAGCGGGGTGAACATGACGGCGTAATCCCGCTTCTGCTCATATCCGTCGGTCGTGAACACGCAAAGCCCGTCGGTGTACTTGTCCGAATCAAAGGCGTCGCTCAGCGCCGAACGCAGGGGCGTGATGCTTTTCTTTGCCGCCTTGTTCTTCTTCTTCTTGACGGCGGCGGAGGGAATATCCGATTGATAGTATTCTGTATCATTCAGCCTGCCGTCATTATAATGCTCGATGAAGACGCTTTCGTCAATCTTATCCACAATATAATCGTAACGGTAGATATCATACGGGTGGACGACATCCCCCGCCAGCAGACTCCGCACCAGATTGAGCGTGGTGACGTAGCCCGGCTTTTTGCAGAAGCCGTACATCGATCTGGTCTGATCTGTATAAAAGGCGTTCCTCACCTCTGACGGGTCGGCTTCTTCAGTCGTTCGCACGTCCACATTCGTCCGGCCCGTATCATCCGGCGGGCGCGGTACGCCATACTGCGTCATGCCGCATGAACACAGACAGACAAGCATCGCCGCGGTCAGAACGCCGGCGACTGCTCTTCTGATTGTTTTCCTCATTATGCATAACCTCCGTGAAAAGAATGAATGACGCGGATTTCCCCGCTTTCTCCCCTCCCTTCGTCACGACGCCGGCAGGCGGAAAAAGAAGCGGATGAGCGCCTGAAAGACCCTGATCCGACCGGAAAAATCCCCTGAACATTTATACGTATTATATCATTATCATACATATCTGTCAATAGCCAAATCAATTTCTTTATCGTTTTTACAGACAAACGACATAATAAAGGATTTTATTCACGACTTTGCTTCATACCAGCTCCTGCCCGCGTGCGCGTCCACTGTCAGCGGCACGGAAAGGTCCGCCGCCCGCTCCATTTCCTCCCGGAGAAGCGCCGCCGCCTTCTCCGCTTCGTCCAGCGGGCATTCCAGAATCAGTTCGTCGTGTATCTGCAGAATCAGCCGCGAACGCATTCCTTCCTTCCGCAGGCGGTCGTGCACGGCGATCATGGCGATCTTGATGATGTCGGCGGCGGTGCCCTGTATCGGCATATTCCGCGCCACCCGCTCCCCGAAGGACCGGGTCTGGAAGTTCGTCGCCGTCAGCTCCGGCAGATACCTGCGCCGTCCGTAGAGCGTTTCCGCGTAGCCCGTCGCCTTCGCCCGCTCCACCACCTTCTTCATATATTCCCCGATGGCGGCGTATTTCCGCATATAACTGCCGATGTACGCCGACGCTTCCGCGTTGCTCACCCCGATGTCCTTCGCCAGCGAGAACGCCGAAATGCCGTACACAATCCCGAAATTCACCGCCTTGGCGTTGCTCCGCATCCGCGGCGTGACCTCCTCCAGCGGAACGCCGAACACCTGCGACGCGGTCACCGCGTGGATGTCAATTCCGTTGCGGAACGCTTCCCGCATGGTTTCGTCCCCCGCCATGTGCGCCAGCACACGCAGCTCGATCTGGCTGTAATCCGCGTCCACCAGCGTCATTCCCTCGCCCGCGCGGAAGAATTTGCGCAGCTCGCTCCCCAGCTCCGTGCGTACCGGGATATTCTGAAGGTTCGGCTCCACCGAGCTGATCCTGCCCGTGCGGGTCTCGGTCTGCCGGAATTTCGTGTGGATCCTGCCGTCCGGCGCGATCGCCTTCTTCAGCCCCTGACAGTAGGTGGACGTCAGCTTGGTCAGCGTCCGGTATTCCAGTATCAGCGCGACGATCTCGTGATCGGGGGCAAGCTGTTCCAGCACCTCCGCGTTGGTCGAGTAGCCGGTCTTGGTCTTTTTGCCGCCCGGCAGCTTCATTTTTTCAAACAGCACCGCGCCGATCTGCTTGGGCGAATGGATGTTGAATTCCTCCCCCGCCAGCGCGTAAATGCTGGCGGCGACGTCATTCACCCGCGCCGAAAGCCGCTTCTCAAATTCGTCCAGCGCCTGCGCGTCGGCGGAAAAGCCCGCCGATTCCATGTCCGCCAGCACATAGGCCAGCGGTATCTCGATTGCATTCAGAAGGGCGGTCTGCCCGTTGCGCTCCGCTTCGGCGAGCATCTTCGCGCACATCGCCGGCAACCGCTGGGCAAGCAGCGCCGTCCGCAGTCCGGAGGGCGCGTTGTCCGGCAGCGCGGTGGCGTACTGCGCCGCCAGCTTCTCCGGATCCTCGCAGTCGGAGGAGGGATTGAGCACATACGCCCCCAGCATCACGTCGCACGCCACATTCCGCGGCACGACGCCCCACGGCTCCAGCCGGTGAATCTGCGATTTGATGTCGAAGGTGTACTTCTCCATCGAATCGTCCGCCAGAACCGCCCGGCAGAAGGCCTCCGCGTCCTTCTCCGTCACCACCGTGACCTGTCCGTTCCTGCCCACGCACACCTGCGTGAAGCTTGCGTCCGGCCAGTAATACGCCTTACCGTCCGCTTTGACTGCCGCAATCAGCGCGGCAATATCCTGACAGAAGAAAACGTCGGTCGCGCCTGCCGCTTCCTCCCCCGCCGGAACAGCCGTTGCGGGCGCGGACGGCGCGGACTCCCGGAGCCATTCCTTCTTCATTTTCTCCAGCGAGCGGAAAAGCTCCAGCCGCAGCATGATTTCCGTGACCTTCTCCGCGTCGGGCTGCCGGAGAACGTATTCACGCAGGTCGGTGGAAACGGGGGCATTCGTGGCCACCGTGCCGAGCCAGCGGCTGAGGTACGCGCTCTCCTTCCCCTCGGTCAGCTTCTTCCGAACGCCGGGTTTGACGTCGATTTCGTCCAGATGCGAGTAGATGTAATCCAGGCTTCCGAAGCGGCTCACAAGGTCGAGCGCCCCCTTCTCCCCTATGCCCGGAACGCCGGGGATATTGTCGCTCGTGTCGCCCTGGATCGCCTTGACCTCGATCAATTGAATGGGCTTCACGCCGTAGTCCTGCATGATTTTTTCCTCGTCGTACAGCACCGCCTCCGCCTTGCCCTGCTTCGTGGTCAGCATCCGCACCGTCACGCCGTCCCCTACCAATTGCAGCGTGTCGCGGTCGCCCGTCGCGATGACGCAGGTGTCCTCCGGATTCCGGCGGCAGGCTTCCGCCAGCGTGCCCAGAATGTCGTCCGCCTCCCAGCCCTCCGCTGAAAGCAGCCGGATGCCCATGGCGGTCAGCAGCTCCCGGAGCGGTTCGAGCTGCATGGCAAGCTCCGGCGGCATTCCCTTGCGCTTGCCCTTGTATTCCGCGTATTTCAGGTGGCGGAAGGTCGGCGCCTTCCTGTCGAATGCCACCGCCACGCAGTCCGGCTGCGTGTCCGCGTATATCTTATGGAACATTGTCAGAAATCCGTATACCGCGTTGGTGAAAAATCCGTCCTTGGTCGTCAGCGGTCGAACACCGTAATACGCGCGGTTGACAATACTGTTGCCGTCCAGTACCAGCAGCTTCATTGTTGCATTCCCCTTTTTTATGTGTGGAGTGTGGCACGTCAGCCCGCCGACTTCCCGGCGTGGCTGACGGGTGGAAATCCGGAGCGTTTCGCGCTGGAATATATGACGCTCGCGTTCACTCGCATTTTTTGCGATTCTTATTTATTATATACTATCTGATTGGGTTTTTAAAGGTGTTTTCCGGCTTTTCTCCAAATAATTTTCCGGGTTCTGTCTTTCCACTTTTTGGCGCAGCATTGACTTTTTCTCCCGGTGGGGCTATAATGAATTCTGTGATACTGTCGGGCTTCTTCCGTCTTGCCTGCGACAAGACAACATATATTCCAAGGCGCGCCGCGCCTTCCATTTTTATTCTCTATTCTCTATTCTCTATT
>CADCON010000085.1 GCA_902803035.1 uncultured Ruminococcus sp. | reverse complement strand
TTCGTCCCGGTTGTCATCGGCGTGGAAATTTTCAAATACCGCGCGTCCGGAGAATTTTCCTTTCACATTGTCACCTTCCTGCTGTATCTGGTCAGCATGACAATGAGCTATCTCTTCTCCTTCTACATGAATGTCTGCTTCGGCTTCATGGCGTTCTTTCTCAAAAATCTATGGGGCTTCAATATCATCAAATCAGGCATTCTGCGCTTTCTCTCCGGCGCGGTCGTCCCCATCGCCTTCATGCCCGCAGGCCTGCGGATGGCGCTGGAATGGCTGCCCTTTTCCTCGCTGTGCTACACGCCGGTGATGATCTACATGGGCAAGTATGCCGGAGGGGAAATCGCTCTGCGCCTTGCCATTCAATTGGGCTGGGTCATCGGCTTCTACCTGATCTCGAAGCTCATTCTCGCCGCCGCTCTCCGGCACGTTTCCGTGCAGGGAGGATAAGAGCGCGGCGGGTGCGCGCCGCTTAGGAAAACAGATAACAGAGAAAAAATGAACAGAGAATATTTCTGGAAGGGCTTTGCCCTTGGCATGGAAAGAAGGGATATTTTGAAGAAAAATCGTATCAGGCATTTTTTCAAAGAAATACACCGTGGGTTCCGGCTGCAACGGATGTTCGCCGCGCTGCACCTCAAAAAGCTCATGGAATACAAGATTGACTTTGTGACCGGCGCGGTCGGCTTTCTGGTGGAGCAGGTCATCAATATCGCCTTTCTGGCGATCATCTTCGGCAGGGTGGAAAACCTGCGCGGCTGGGGCTATTACGAGGTGCTTTTCATTTACGGCTTCTCGCTCTTTCCCAACGGATTGGATCATCTGCTGTTCGACAACATCTGGAATGTCGGCTACTGGATGATCCGCAAGGGGGATTTTGACAAGTATCTCATCCGTCCCCTCAACACCCTGCTCATTGTCACGGTAGAGGAATTCCAGGTGGACGCGTTCGGCAAGCTGATTGTCGGCGTCGCCCTGATCGTAACATCGCTACGGCACATTCATCTGCCCTTTGTGTGGTATGACATTCCGCTGGCACTCATCGCCATTCTTTTCGGCACGCTGATTTACGCCTCCATCAAGACGATCTTCGGCTCAATCGCCTTCTGGACGAAGCGGAGCGGACATCTCATGGAGGTCACCTACAACCTCAATCAGTTTTCCCAGTACCCCGTGAGCATTTACAGCCGCCTTGTGCGGGGCGCGGTGACCTACGTCATTCCCTTTGCCCTCACCTCCTACTATCCCGCCAGCTACCTGCTGCGGCACACCCGGCCGGTTTTCAGCATTCTGGCTCCCGTCGTCGCGGCAACCGTACTTATGGCAATTGCCCTCTTCATCTGGCACAAGGGCCTGAATGCCTACGAGAGCGCGGGAAGCTGATGCGCGGCGCGCTTTCGCCGCGAAAAGAATCAATAACAGAAAATAACCAATCCATCATCATAAAGGAGCGCTTCGCGCTGGAATTTGGGAGGGGAGTCACAAGCGATGAAACAGCTGTTTGCCATTGACCTGCACGATTACGAGGGATGCACGAGGGTATTCCGCCGACCTTCCGCGAGAGGAATTATCATCAGAAACGGAAAAATTGCCCTTGTCTACAGCACGAAGGAAAATTACTACAAATTTCCCGGCGGCGGGATTCACGGCGATGAGCGAAAAAAAACGGCTCTGATCCGCGAGGTGCGGGAGGAGGTCGGGCTGACGGTCATTCCCGAAAGTATCGCCGGATTCGGCAGCGTCCTGCGACGGCAGAGAAGCAATCATTCTCCCGACACCGTCTTTGAGCAGGAGAATTTCTACTATGTGTGCCGTGTGGAAGACACTATGGCGGAGCAAAATCTTGACGATTACGAGCGGGAAGCGGGCTTCGTGCTGCGGTACGCCGACCTTGACGAAGCAATCCGCGTGAACGGCGCGTTCACCAGCCCGGACGGCTTCGATGAAATCATGATCCGGCGGGAATGGCGTGTGTTGCAGCTCATCCGCGATACGATGATCCGTGAGCGGCTGCTGCCACACGCCTACCTCATGCGCGTCTTTCCGGAGGGGGAGAGCATCTACACCAAGGAATACGCCGCCGCGCTGGAGGAATTGCTGGAGAAATACCCCGGTAACCGCCTTCTGTGGGAGCTGGAAAGCGTCAGCGGCGCGCAGGAGAGCGCGGCATTTATCCTCGGACATTGCGACGGCGCGATGGTTTCTCCGGACGATTTCGGCAGGACGTTCACAAGGCTGCTGCGGCCGATTTATGAAAGAGCGGACGTTTCCTCCTTTGCGGCGAGAATGTACGAGCTGTGGCAGGTTTTTCCCGAAGGAATCCGGAACGACGAGCCGTTCATCCGGCTCTGCTTCGCCGGCGACCCGCTTGATTCCGGCGGCGGCGAAGCGCGGACGCGGGAAATTCTGGAGCGGTTCTTAACGTATTATGACTGATATGGTTCTTCCGGACGAGATGGAAAGAAAAATCATGAGCCATTCATTTTCTTTGTCCTGTGCATGAGTTGACACGCGCTGAGAAGCAATGTATAATATGTTTATTGTATGTTAAAAATATGATTTTTCAGGGTGGTCAAAATGAAAAAGATCAGACAGAGAATAAGGAAATCGCGCATTATCAAAAACATACTGCTCATCACGCTGGGCAGCTTTATCTATGCCTTCGCGTTTGACTCGCTGTTTATTCCCAATAACATTGTTATGGGCGGATTAACCGGTCTTGCCCAGACGCTCAACCGGTTCATTCCGGCGGTGCCGGTCGGTGTGACGGTCATTGTGCTGAATGTGCCGCTCTTCATTCTCGGCATCAGGCGGCAGGGATTCCGTCTGCTGATTTCATCGGTGTTTGCCATGGCTCTCAGCTCGGTATTCATCGATGTGCTGGCCTACTGGATTCATTTCAGACCTATTGAGGACCATCTGGTTGCCTGTCTGATCGGCG
Organism: uncultured Ruminococcus sp.; assembly: GCA_902803035.1. Lineage (GTDB taxonomy): Bacteria > Bacillota > Clostridia > Oscillospirales > Acutalibacteraceae > RUG762. The sequence continues at coordinate 3,845 of CADCON010000085.1, read as the reverse complement.
GCGGAATGGTGGGCCTTTCCATGGGAATGCTGCTGATGGTGGGCGCGACGACCGGCGGCGTGGAACTTGCCGCGCGGCTGCTCAAGTATCATTACAAGCACATTTCCATCGGTAAGCTGTGTCTGTTCATCGACCTGATGGTGATTGCCGTTTATACCATTGTCTTCAGGAATATCAATGACGGACTCTACGCGGCGATTGCCATGTATATCAGCAGCACGGCAATGGACGCGGTGGTCTACGGGCGCAACACTTCAAAGGTCGCCTGCATCATCTGCTCGGAGGGAAAGCGCATTAAGGAGCGGCTTATCGAGCTTGACCTTGGCGTGACCAATATCCGCGCCCACGGCGGTTACAGCGACAGCGAGAAGGACATACTCATCTGCGCCTTCAAGCCGAGCCGGATATCCGAGCTGAAATCCGCTATCATGGAGATGGACAAGACGGCGTTTGTCATTATCTGCAACGCCGAGGACATCTTCGGCGAAGGCTTTGCCGACGTCACGATGGACAGCCTGTAATGAAGCTTTGTACACATTGAAAAAGATGAAAGGACGGTACAGATCTATGAAAAAATACCTTCCGTTTGTGTTTCTCGCGGTATTCTGTGTGATTTTCTGGAATATCCTGCGCTTTATCTACCTGACCGCGACCGGCGGAGCGGGATTCGGCATTTCGGTCTTCAATGACGTCTGCCTTCCCGCCGTGATCGGTGTGACGGTGGGCATCATTACTTCCCTTCGGAAGAGATAGGAGATGACGGCATGATTACTGATTCGTTTGACATTGAAACGCCCGCGATTCCCCGCTTCGACAGCTTTTACGGAGAACAGAAGCACATTGTCGATACCTGTATCGTCACCTTTTCCAAGCAGATATACGACAGCGTCCTGGAAACCTTCGATTGCGTGAAAATCGCGGAAATCGGCGCGTGCAACGGCGTTACGCCCATATACCAATTTACGCACGGCGGCATAGCCGTCGGTTTTTACCTTTCTGCCATCGGTTCAGCGATGGCGGCGCAGTGCTGCTTAGAATCCAACTGGCTGACCGGCGCGACGAAGTACATCATGTTCGGTTCGGCGGGCAGCCTTGACGGAGAAGCAACGACGGGGAAATTCGTCATACCCACCCACGCTTACCGCGACGAGGGAATGTCCTATCATTACGCGCCGCCGGCGGATTACATCGACATAAAGAATCACGGAAAGGTGGCGGAATTATTCCGCCGTCTGCGCCTGCCCTATGTGGAAGGCAGGGTGTGGACAACCGACGCCTTCATGCGTGAAACGGTCGGACAGACCGCGCGCCGCAGGAGCGAAGGCTGTATTGCCGTCGAAATGGAACTGGCGGGCGTGCAGGCGGTATGCGACTTTACCGGGCTGGAGCTGTATGACTTCCTTGTTACGGGCGACGTGCTTTCGGATGCGCCATACACCGTGGAGGGTCTGGAGAAAGCCAATCACAGCATGGATAAATTCTATATTGCCTTGGAAATGGCGAAGGCATTTCATACTGATTGTCAATCAAAAGCAGACAATCAATATCGGGAAAAATAATCGCTAAAAGAAAAACGCGGCAGGTCATCCATGAAAAATGACCTGCCGCGATTATTTTTTGAATCAAATGGTATTTGCGAATGAATCAGCAGAAATAAACGTCCATCTCGACGGTTTCTTCGCCGACAACGATGTATGCCTTGCTCTCTTCGGGCTTGACATAGATCTTGACGTCCTTGTCTTCGCCGACGGTGATTTTGGCGTTCTTGACAATCTCGTCAACGGAAACCTGCGCGCCGCCGAATTCGATAACGACTTCCGCTTTGGCTTCTGCCTTCGCGGCTGCCTTCTTGGCGGGAGCTTTCTTAGCTGCGGGCTTCTTGGCGGGAGCCTCTGCCGCTTCCTCGACTGCTGCCTTTACTTCTTCCTTGACTTCCTTGACTTCTGCCTGCGCGGCAGCTGCCTTCTTTCTGGGTGCCATGTGTAAAACCCCTTTCGGATATTTTTTTCGTTTTTTGAAGCTGACAAGCGTGTGCTTTTTCAACTATCACAAGTATTATACACCTAAAATTCCCAAATGTCAAACTTATACAAAATAATTTTTTCATATTTGTAGTCATCTACAAAAATAGAATGAGAATGACGCAAATTATGATTGATTTTTGATTAAAAATGACGGCGGAAATCGGATGATTCACGAAGAACGAATCACGCCTCGGCTGTTTCAGGCACGGGATCTGCGCTTTTTTTGCTGAATTCCAGCTTGTAGCCGTGTACGTAAACCTGAAGCATCGCGCCTATCATGGAGTAGAGAAGATTGTGCGCCCAGCTGATGTTCCCCATGGTGATGTGGTCAATAATGATCAGCAGGACATAAAAACCAACGTAGGCGTAGACATAGTGTCTGAGCATGGCGCCGAGCTTGTGATTTCTGATATGCCACATCAGGCTGCGGAACATCAGAATGCAGGCCGTGATAAGGAACATGGCGGCAAATGCCAGAAAGAATCCGCCCACGACGTAATAAGGTTTTCCGGTGATGCCGCGGCGGACAAGTCCCACCATGATCAGAAAGAACAATACAGCAAACAGGCCGCCCGCCTGATTGATGTACTTGAACAGTTTCATAAAGAAGCCTTCCTTCATTCGTGTTTTGTCTTACGGAATTCCTCACCCAGCAGCCCGTAATGCGCTATGTCGTAAAAAACGCCGTCCTTCATTATTTCCTGTCTTGCGATTCCCTCGAATTCAAACCCCAGCTTATCCAGCACGCGGCGCGAGGCGTGATTGTCCACCATGCAGACCGCGCCGACGCGGTTGAGCCGCAGCGATTCAAAGGCGTAATCCAATATCAGCCGTCCGGCTTCCGTGGCGATGCCCCTGTTCCACATTTCAGGGTGGATGTAATAGGCCAGTGTCGCGTGGCGGCAGCGGCTGTTGACATTGACGATGCCGATATTGCCGACAAGACGGTCGGTGTCCTTCTCGAAAATCCCGAATTCATAGGACGTTCCGGTGCGGCGGCAGTTTGCGTTGAATTTGATCCACCAGCGCGCGTGATCCACGTCGAATTCCCGCTGGATATTGTAGGTGGTGAGGTAAATCTCATCGCGGGAGGTCATATCGGAAAGTGCCTGCGCGTCGCTTGTCCTGTATGCCCTGAGATAGATTCTTTCGCCTGTCAGTCTGCCGTTTTTCCACATGGCTTTCACCCCCTGCGCGTTCGCTTGGTGTGGCACTTCAGCAATGCTGAAAGGATAACGCTCGCTGAGAGAAAGGGGAGCGTTGATTTTACTCTTTTATCACTGTGATACCCAGCTCGGCAAGCTGCGCGTCATCGACCGGCTGCGGCGCGTTGGTCATAGGTTCGCTTGCGTCCTTTACCTTGGGGAAGGCGACCACGTCGCGCAGCGATTCCGCCTTGCACATAAGCATGACCAGTCTGTCGATGCCGATGCCGAAGCCGCCGTGCGGGGGCGCGCCGTATTGGAAGGCGTCGGTCAGGAAGCCGAATTTCTCCTGCGCCTGCTCCGGCGTGAAGCCCAGTGCCTCAAACATCTTTTCCTGCAGTTCCGGATCGGTGATACGGATGGAGCCGGACGAAAGCTCGATGCCGTTGAGTACGAGGTCATAGGCTTTGGCATAGACCTTCTCCGGCGAATTGTCGAGGTACTGAATGCATTCGTCAAGCGGCGCCGTGAAGGGGTGGTGCATGGCGTCCCAGCTCTGCGTTTCGTCGTTGTACTCGAAGAAGGGGAATTCCACGACAAAGAGGAAATTGAAGGTGTCGGGAATGATGCCGAGCCGCTTTGCGGTTTCCTGACGGAGTGCGCCGAGTACCGGAAG
>CADCON010000084.1 GCA_902803035.1 uncultured Ruminococcus sp. | reverse complement strand
TTATAAATAAGGCGCCGGCATTGCCCAGTGGCGATTCCTCGACGTAATATTCGATATGAACGCCCCAATCTCTGCCGTCGCCGAAATAATTCATAATGATATGTCCGAGATGGCTCACCGTGATGATCAGATCAGTGAAGCCCTGCTCCCGCAGGCATTCGATCTCATGCGCCAGAACCGGCTTGCCGCCGATTCTGATCATCGGCTTTGGAATGTCGCTTGCCACAGATGAAATGCGGGTGCCCTTTCCGCCCGCCATGATGACTGTCTTCATGGCTGCTGCTCCTCACGCGGCAGATACCGTTCGGGGGAATAGTAGATCACCCTCGTGCCGCCGTTCTCAAATTCAAAGGGAATATACAGAAGGTCGCTCATCGCCTTTCTGACCGACTCCCTTTTCCCCTCCGGCACATAGAATACGAAAAAGCCGCCGACGCCCGCGCCGGCTCTGACGCCCTTCTCGTAAATCGCGTCGATGGAGCAGGTGGACACCGCGCTGCCGGTTTGCCGCTTGAGCTTCCATGTGTGGTCGAGAAGCCTGCCGAATTCGTCAAGGTCGGTTTCCCTGTCGGTGAGAACCCGTTCCGCTTCATCCACAAGCTGATGCATTTCCCGCAGCCGGGCGAATTTGCTTCTGTCGTCGAGCCGGTTGGCCTTCTGCACCTCGGAGGAAAAACGGGTGAACCCCGTAAAGAACATCAGCAGGCTGTCGCACAGCTGTTTCTTTCTTTCGGGAGAAATGATGATGGGCAGAACCTCGTATCCACCCGCGCTGAAATTGATGCGGTTGAAGCCCCCGAAGGCGGCGGCGATCTGATCCTGCCAGCCGCCCGTTTCGTCGCAAAGGACTCTTTCCAGATAAATCGCTTCGTCGGCGAGCCGCTTTTTGTCGGCGTACTTGCCCTTGAGCGCGTAGAAGGCATTGAGTGTTCCCACAGCGAAGGAGCTGTTTGTCCCCAGTCCCGATCTCGCGGGGAGGTCGGGACTGGGGACAAGCAGCTCGTGCATATCGAGCTGCTTCACCGCGTTGCGGATCAGCGGGTGCTGAATGTCGTCAATGCTGGTCACGCGCTCGGTTCTGGAATAGGACAGCTCTGTACTGTAATCGAAAAACCTCGGAAGGTGCCGCGCGTTCACGTAGCAGTATTTGTCGAAGGTCGTGGAAAGCACCGCCTCTCCGTTCTCGCGGAAATAGTTCTCCATATCGGTGCCGCCGCCGAAGAAGGATATACGGAAGGGGTTTTGGTGATGATCATTATTTGGCTCCTTTCCTGCGTAGGACAGAGCCGATGGTCTTGAACAGTATTTTCAGGTCAAACGCCATAGAGCGATTGTAGACGTAATACAGCTCCATGTCCTGACGGCCGTGGTCTTCATACCCGACAGTATTCCTTGCGTATGCCTGCCAGTAACCGGTGAGTCCGGGCTTGACGGAGAGAAGAACCGCCTGTTCCTCTTTGGTATAGTTCTTCTGCAGCTCGTCCTCCAAAATAGGTCTGGGGCCGACGACCGACATATTTCCCAGAATGCAGATGTTGAAAAGAATCTGTGGCAGCTCGTCGATGGAGGTATTTCTCAGCTTCGCGCCGAAGCAGCGGTTTTCGCTGCCGTCGCCTTCATTTTGATAGCCGATCAGGCGCGGATCGTCATCGAGCTTGTATTCCCTCCTGTATGCCTCCAGCTGTTCCGGCGTGAGCATGGCTTCGAGCTGGTCGGAGCCTTTCCGCATACTGCGGAATTTATAGACGTACAGCGGTTTCCCGTTCTTCCCCGCCCGCTCCTGTTTGTAGAAGGGGGTTCCGGGGTCCTTGATAAAAATCACGAGCGAAATCACCGCTATCGGAATCAGCAGACAGATTCCAAGCAGCAGGGAAGAGATGAAATCGAAAACTCTCTTGATGATTCTGTAGGCAATGGAGTCTTTTTTTAAGGTTTTGTTCTGTGCGTCCGGTCTGAGATGATGATTTTCAGTCATAGCGTTTATCCTTTACTAAGTACTATATAATTCGTATGAAACGGGCTGATTTATAAAAGAATTATTCCTCGCTGTCCGCGTTGGTTTCCTGCTTTTTTCTGTATCCGTAGCCGTATCCGTAACCGTAGTCCTTGTATCTGTACTTGTAGCTGTAATAGCCGCTGCCGTGGTAGCGGTGAATCTCGTTGAGTACAAAGCCGAGAAGATTGATCCTGGCAAGCTCGATGGATTTCATGCATTTGGCCACGTCCTGATAAGTCGTTTCGGCGTATTTCAGAATAAGCAGGATGCCGCTGATGCAGCCGCCCATTACCATTGTGTCGCTGACGATGTTGATGGGGGCGTGTCAATGACAACGAATTCGTA
>CADCON010000083.1 GCA_902803035.1 uncultured Ruminococcus sp. | reverse complement strand
GGGCGCGGGCATCGGCTCGGGCGCGGGAATGGATTCGGGCGCGGGCATCGTTTCGGGCGCGGGAATGGATTCGGGCGCGGGATTTGATGGGGGAAGGGAGAAGAACGCTTCGTCGTCACTGTCAAAATCATATAACAGGTCGAAATCCGGAAAGGCTTCCGGAGCGTCGGGAGAGAATTCTTCCGGCTGAACGGCGGCCGGCACTTCATTCTGAGGGAAGACCGGATCAAGGTCGTCTGTCAGATCCTCCTGCCACCCGGAAAAGTCCTCTTGTCCGGGCAGAAAAACAGGTGCGTCGCTCAGAAAGGCAACGAAAGATTCATCGCTCGGTTCCGCGAATACACCCGGAGCGTCATCTGTCATTTCCGTCAGTTCGTCAACTTCAGACAGCTCGTGGATTTCTCCGGCCGGGTCAGCCATTTTACCGCCCCTGCCGCCGCTGTGCGTTGCGGTATGGAAGGTCTGTCTGTCCGGAAGAAGAAAGACGTCGATGTGCGGCTTGAGGGCTTCAATGATTCCGCCGTCTGTTTCTTCCTCTATTACGTAATAGTTTTTCTTCAGATCGGAGAAGGAAAAACCAAACTTTGTTTCATCAAGGCAAACGCAGAGCTTTTCAAGATTGACCATGGGAACGGCGAATCTCACGCATTCCTTGATCAGCCTTGACCTGGAGGCCGCTTTGGAATAAAAAACCAGAATGGCGGCCGCTTGTGTGATTTTTTGCGCGTTGAGATAACGATGCTTGTCGTCCTGCCCGAAATCTCTGTCGTAAACCACATTATAGCGTTCTGCTTCGAGCGCTTCGATGATCGGCATCACCCTGCCCGCGTCATCGTGAGAGAATTGTATGTAAATATACGGATACGGGTTATATCCTCCGAAGAAATCCTGCATACCGCGCCTCCTGAGTTATTTTAGGCGAAAAAAACGCCGTGTACTGTTTATTATACAATGATTGTTTTCTCGGTGTCAATATAAATAAATATTAATTTACGATTTTGTTGCAAATTACATATCAAAAAAGAAATTGTCATGCGTTGACCGACGCATTCGGCGCAAGATATTATTGCGCGGTCCGGTTGAAGCGGATTCGCGCTGGAAAAAACCGGAAAAATGCCGGATAAATTCCTGTGCCGCGGGAATTCGTTTCTGAGCGGCGCGGCAACCCGCTTCTTCGGCGTTTTTCCGGCTATCTGCAAAGGAGGTATTCCGGTATGAGCACCAAGGACAAGGCTCTCGGATGGCTGCTGTCCGTGATGATGATTTTCTCCGTTTCCACCGTGGCCACGATCGGGAATCTTCCCGATGAACTGACCATGAGCGGCAGCGGGATGACTTCGCTCTCCACGCTGCTGCCGGTGTCGGTGGAGTACAGGGAGGAACAGGGCGATTCCGCGCAGGCAAGGCTTTTCGGCGTGGTGAATGTCAAAAAAATGAATGTCCGCAGGGAACGCCCCGCCAATGTTCTGCTTGCCGGCACACTGTTCGGGCTGAAATTGTACAGCGACGGCGTGATGGTGGTCGGATTGTCGGATTTTGAATCCAACGGCGCGGCTGTCAATCCCGCGCGCGAGGCGGGAATTTCCCGTGGCGACGTCATTCACAGGGCGGGCGGAAAGGAAATCCGCACCAATGCGGAATTTGCCTCGGCGGTCATGAATTCGCGCGGAACGCTGTCCCTTGAGCTGACCGACAGCAGGGGAGAAGCCCGGAAGGTGTCGGTCAATCCGGTTCGCTGCGATGACGACGGCTGCCTGAAAACCGGAATGTGGGTGCGTGACAGCGCGGCCGGCATCGGCACGCTGACCTATATCGACCCGGTAAGCGGCCGGTTCGGCGGTCTGGGACACGGCATCTGCGACAGCGACACGCATACAATCGTTCCGGTTTCCGAAGGCGAGATAGTCGGTGTACAGATCGCCGATATCAGACGCGGCGTGAGAGGATATGCCGGAGAAATACGCGGCATTCTGGACGACGATCCGCTCGGGGTGATTGAAAGCAATACCCCTTGCGGCACATTCGGCAGCTACACCGCCGGCATTCCCGATCTGAAGGAATATGAAACCGCTGTCAGGCAGGAGGTAAAGCCCGGAAAGGCAAAAATTCTCTGTACGACAGAGCCGGACGGAAGCCCGGAATTCTATGACATTACGATCGACAAAATCAATTATTCCGGCGATCCCGCCAAGAACATGATCATCACGGTGACCGACAGGAAGCTGCTGGAGGCTTGCGGAGGCATTATCCAGGGCATGAGCGGAAGCCCGATCATTCAGCGCGGCAGATTTGTGGGGGCGGTGACGCACGTTTTTGTCAACAATCCCTCCTGCGGGTACGCGATATTTGCCGAGAATATGCTGCGCCAGCAGGAAAAATAGAAACAGCACGGCGCGTGCCGGTACTGCCGGACTGCGCGCCGTGCTTTATTTGGCAATGGACGCCGGGAATTACAGCATTTCCGCAATGACCTGTTCGCGGGACTTGGCGGAGAGATCGACGGGAGCGACGTCAAAGACCGTCTTGCATCCGCTGTCGCCGCGCGACGCCATTCTGTAAGCGGCGCGGGCAAACGCCACGAGAACGCAGGCGGTGAATTCGGGATTGGAATCGAGCTTCAGGCTGTATTCGATGACGTGCCTGTTGGCGCCGTCCGCGCCGGTGCTGCCCGTCCGGATGACAAATCCGCCGTGCGGAATGCCCTTGTGGTCGCGGTCAAGTTCCTCCTGCGAGATGAAATGCACGGTGGTGTCGTAATCCGAGAAGTATTTGGGCATGGTGACAATCTCACGCTCGATGCGGGCTTTGTCCGCGTCCTCCGCGGCGACGACGTAGCAAAGGCGGGTGTGCTTTTCGCGGGTGGTCAGTTCGGGATTCTCGCCGGCGCGCACGCTGTCGAGGGCGGACTGCACCGGAATGGTGTACTGCCTTGCGTCCAGAACGCCTTCAATGCGGCGTATCGCGTCGGAATGTCCCTGGCTCACGCCTTTTCCCCAGAAGGTGTAGTCCTTGCCCTCCGGCAGGATGGCGTTGGCGTAAAGGCGGTTGAGCGAGAACATTCCGGGGTCCCAGCCCACGGAGATGACCGCCACGTGTCCGCCTTTCCTCGCGGCGGCGTCAACCGTAGCGAAATGCTTCGGGATGTCGGCGTGGGTGTCGAAGCTGTCGATGACATTGAAGCTTTCCGCCAGCGCGGGCGTCATTCCGGGCAGATCGGTTGCGCTTCCTCCGCAGATGATCAGCACGTCGATGTCGTCCTTATAGTGGGTGACGTCCGCCGCCGGGAATACCCGGGTTCCGGGAAATACCGGCGCGACGGAGGCCGGCGGTCTGCGGGTGAACACCCCGAAAAGCTCCGTGTCGGGATTCTGCCTGATGGCCAGCTCCACGCCCCTGCCGAGATTGCCGTAGCCGTAAATTGCGATCTTCATTATTCTCAAGTCCTTCCGAGATTATTATGCGCGATGGATTGCTGATATAGCTTCCTACTTATAATAAAATATCCATCGGACGGTTGTCAATGATTTTTTTGAAGCTGCGGGACGATAATTGTAAATATTTATTTTTCTCCCCGGCGGAATTGTTTTCATAACAGGGCGGAGAATGAGGCATACTATGTAAAAGGAACGCGCTGTCGGCGGCGGGACTGTACGGCGGAGCTTCCGGGAAAAACAAATACCGGCCGTTTCCCTTTATGACTGCTTTCGCCTGAGCGTTCAGTCATTGAACCGTACTGACTTTTCCTGCCGCGAGGGAAGCCCGCCGTATTTGCCAAAATTGTCCCCGGCAGATTCTTTTCCTCCGAAGAAGGTCTGCCGGGGATGTCGGTTATTTCAGAAAAAATGAGGAGAAAGCAATTTTGAAGTTGAAATATTCTGGTGAATGAGATATAATTTGATTACAAAAATATGACAGGAATGGTTCTCTTGCGAAGGTTGTTTATCAGATACATAAAAAACAGAAGGATCATGGCAGGATTGGCGGCCGCTTTGTTCGGGATTGACCTGATTATTACCATTGCCGCGTGGAAGAACGCGGATTATTACGCCAATGCCGCGGGGCTGACGTCATCCTCGCTCTCCTCTATGCGCGCCCGCGCGGAGGCTATCATCAATTACCGGTGGACGCCTGCCGCCGATGTTGAAACATGGAACAACAGCCGGTATAACGGAAAGGCGCTTTTCCCCGCGGGAAAGGTGGTCAGGGGAATGCCTTATACGCTGTTTACCGATGAAATTGTCGGCGACAGTCTGCTTTCGCTTGAGCAGTACAGTCTTGTGGCGGATGTCAATTACTCCGTGAAAGCAAAGTGCCGCGCGAAGGACAATGCGTGGCGCACCGGCCCGGTATACGGTTCATGCTGCGCGACCTTTGTGAGCGAGGTGCTCGGCGGCTCCTTTATGAGCGGGAGCAATCCGCGCTATGACAGCGTGTCCATTATTGAAGGAAGCTCTTACGCGATGCATTTTACAAACGCGAAGGCTTCGGAAATCAAAGCCGGCGACGCGCTCAGCAAAACAGGACACATCATCTGGGTGGGGGACGTCACGGATACCTCATATGTCATCTATGAGCAGACGCCGCCCGTGGCGCATAAGGTCATTGTCAGCAAATCCTCCGCCGTCAACAAAAACGGATATCTGGTCTATAAGGGCAAGGTGTACAATACGATCAGCAGAATCAATGTCACCGGCGCGGAGCCTGATGTTTCCGCTCCCGCCGCGAGGACGGCGCATCAATATTACGTCCAGGGCGCGCAGGCGGACGTAAGCTGGGATCCTGTCGCTGACGCAAGCTATTATCTGGTGGACGTGATGAAGGACGGTCAGCCGGTTGTGAATAGCGCGCAGGTTACGGAAACGTCGTATGTCGTCGGTATGGGCAACGGAGAATATGAGGTCCATGTCACCGCTGTCAGCGGTTTGAAGAAAGCCGTCAGCGACCCTGTTTCTTTCAGCATCGGCAGGCTGGATACCCCTGTGATACGGACAAAGGAGAAGTATTACGCTTCCGGCGACAGCATTGAGGTGAAATGGTCTTCATGCGCCGGCGCGTCGCGGTATCATGTCAGAGTGACCGGCAACGGTGAGGTCTGTTGTGAAACGGATGTGCACACCACTTCCTATTTCTTCTCGCCGGAGGACGGCTATTATGAATTGGTTGTCGAGGCGGTCAATGACAACGGAGGCATTCAGACCGCGTCGTCAGAGATTTACGGATTTAACGTCGGCGACAAGCGCGGGATTATCATGGAGCCGTCGGCAGCGTATTTTGCCTGCAATGCTGACGTGACGGTCAGCTGGAATGACTGCGAGGGCGTTTCCGACTATATTCTCGATATCCGGAAGAATCATCAGGCGTATCTTAGTGAAACCGTTTCCGGAAAAACTTCCTTCCTGCTGGAAAATCTGCCTGACGGCTGTTATGAAGCGAGAGTTTCGGCGGTGGAATCGACCGGAGAATACGACTGGCAGACGTCGGAACCGCTGGTCTTTACCGTGGGCAGGCTGGAAAAGCCGGTAATCGCTTCTCTGAAGAAGTATTGGAATCCTGATGAGAGCGTCACTGTCAGATGGAACGAGTGCGAAGGCGCGACGGGCTATCATGTGGCGGTGGAATCCTCTGAGGGACTTCTTCTGGATGAGGATATGACCGTTACCTCATGCACCTTTACCGCTGTGGAGGGCAGATACAGCATTACGGTGACTTCCGTGAATACCAATGGTGGCTTACAGGAATGCGTGTCTGATGAAGCCGTCATCTGGGCGTCGTCGCTCGATCTGGATAAACCGTCACAGCTTCTGCGCCCCGGTGAATCCGTCGGATTTGTTCCCGTTGTGGTTTCCGCCGATCCTTCGGACACCGTCAGATGGTCTGTTTCCGATGCGCGGGTGGCGTCTGTCAGCCGGGACGGAGTGGTCAGCGCAAAAGGCCCTGGCTCGGTCAGTCTGGAAGCCAGACTTGGCAATCTTTCGGTTGTCCGCACGATAGATGTTATTCCGGAGCTGTCATTCAGGACGCTTGGCGCAAGCATCCGGTTAAGCGATCCTTACGGGATCCGGTTCGGCGTCAGGCTGGAGAAGGACGAGGCGTTCCGCGCAACGGATATTATCGGATACGGTACGCTGCTGATTGCAAGCGGGACGCTGGGCAACAATGAACTTACCATGGACACACCCAGTTGCAGAAAAATCAGCGCCGAGAATCTGCTGGAGAACGACGACAGCCACATTACGTACTCCGGCGTTCTGATCAATATTCCGACGTCCTTCTTTGGCACGGATGTTGTTGGCAGAGGGTACCTTATCTACCGCGGCGCGGACGGGAAGTCCTATACGCTCTATTCGGAAGCGGTTGTGAAGTCCTTTAACGGCGTGGCACAGGCGGCTTACGACAGCTATTCCGCGATTGAAAATCCGAATCAATCACAGCAGGAGGCATTGCAGAAGCTGAAGGAATTATTGGGACTGTAAACGTCCGGTTATGTGCATTGTGTGATTTTTTTCTGTTGACAGTAATGGCACTTTCGTGTAAAATGAAATAGGAAGATTTTTCGTGAAATTCAAGCACATCAAGAGGAGGGCTTCTTATATGAACAGAGGTGAAAAAATAAAGATTATTCTGGCGACACTCGCATCGACACTGGCGGCGGAGCTTGTCATTCTGCTGTTTCTGACAGGTACCGGCGTTCTCACCATCGGTTCGGGCAATATCGGAACCAGTACGGGCAATGAGGTGGAAACCACGCTCTCTGACGCTTCAGACGCGGCGGCAAGCGAGTCGACCGCCCAGACAACGGTGGATACTATCGTTGAAGAGACTGATGAACCGACCGGTTCTACGACCGAAAGCAACGGCGTCGGCTCGACAAATGCTTCTTCCAGGACGTCGAAGGCTGGTTCGTCCTCATCAAAGACCACCACCACCACAAAAGCCACCACCACCACCAAAAACACAGGAGATAATGACGGCGGATGGGTTGAAGGCTGGTATTGATTCCGCGTTTTCTCGGCGTGGGTATTGCTGAATTCGTATTTTATAGTGCAGCCGGAGCGGAATCTGATGTTCTGCTCCGGCTACTTCACATTCTGAGGAACAGGGAATGGCCGGATGGTAATTGTTTACATGGAGAGCCTTGACTTTCTCTGAAATTTGTGCATAATTGGATGTAGAGAGGTGTGTTTTTCATATGGAGATAACGGCTGTCTGCATATGCGTTTTATGCCCACCTTTTTTCGTGCTTGTATTTTTTTGACAGAAAGGAACGGATGGCTTATGAAGACTTATTCACGAAGGCGGCTATGGAAGCGCGGCTTGATTGCCGCCGCTGTTGTAGCCATTTTGCTGGGGTGCGCGTCGTTTGCAACTGCTTATGCCGGCGATACGGTTTCACCGTCTGATGCCGTTTCATCCGCTGACGTCGGCGTGGCTGAGAAGCAGATCGCTGAAAAGAATATGGTTGTCAGAAAGAAGGCACCCGATTTTCTGCTTTCCAACGCTGTCAGGAAAAGAGGAAACAGTTCAAGGTTCAAGAAATTCCTCCCTTCCGCTTCCTACAACGGCAGCTACAAGAGCGAATTGGACAGCAACGAAAAGAAATTGTACCAGGTGCTGTATGACGCGTTCGTAACGGAGAGAAAGCCCCATGGCGAAAGAATTGCGGTGGACTTTGACCCGCCGATTGATTTTACCGTGGTTTATTCCGACGCGGAGAATGATACGGCGGACGACAGGGATCTTGAGGACGTCTATGACCAGGTGCTGAGTGCGGCGGCGGCATTTTTCTATGACTGCCCTGAAGCCTTCTGGATCAGGTCATTCAGCTATGAAGTGAATTTTACGCTCACTCCGGGTTCGGATGTCGGTCATGTGGACAGCATTGTCTTTATCTTTACGTCTGAAGCGTATCCGGACGCCTACAATGACCTGGCGGCATTTGACGCGGGACTTGCCGCCGCGGCGAGCAGCATCAGGTCGTCAAGGTCGAATACGTCCGTTTACGCGACGGTGAGGGCGATTCATGATTATATTCTCCTCAACGCCTCCTACAATTACAACGCGCTTTACGGCTCCACCTATGATTTTGGGTATGCTTATTCCGCTGTCCCGCTGTTTGTCAGCCGCTATAACGGAAAATTTGTCTGCGAGGGTTATTCCAAGGCAATGAAGCTCCTCTGCAATGAATTCGGCATCAACTGCGCGCTGGTTTCCGGCGACGGAATGACGTCCGCTTCTTCCGGCGGGCCGCATATGTGGAATTATGTGCAGATGCCCGACGGCAATTGGTATGCCGTTGACGCGACGTGGGACGACGGATATGTCTATCAGGACGGCACGCCTTCTCTGCAGCACACGTATTTCCTTGTCGGAAGCACCAGCGTTGTCAGGAACAACAGGATGTTCTCCCAGGATCACATTAATGACGGGCAGGTCATGAGCAGTCCGACGAAATTCTCGATGGTGTTTCCGCCGCTCAGCGAATCGTCTTTTGACTACTATATCACCGACACGGTGCCGAGAATCAATCTCAAGACCCTGGGCGCCAGCATCAGGCTGACGGAACCATATGGCATCCGCTTCGGTATTCAGATCAAACGTGACGAGGGACTCAGTTCGGTTCATGTCATTCCCGAATTCGGCACGCTGATCATCGCGTCCGGAACGCTGGGCGACAAAGAGCTGAAAATCAACACCCCGATGGTGCGGAAGATCAGGGCGGACAATATCTACAGCCAGGATGAAACGCAGTACACCTACACCGGCGTGCTGATCAATATTCCGGAATCCTTCTTCGGCACCAATGTCAAGGGCAGGGGCTATCTGATCTACATTGACAACGATACCGGCGAGGAGCATATTATTTACTCGGAAACGGTGGAGAGGTCGTTCTTCGGAGTGGCTGAGTCCGCTTTTGAAGCGTACAGCTCGATTCCCGATCCCGATGAGAAGCAGCGGGAGATTATCGGGAAGCTCAGGGAGATTCTGGACAAAAAAGGCTCTGACTGAACGCCCTGCCCCTCTTCCGGAGGGCAGAACAGCATATGATCAGACCCGGCGCAGCGGGCATCCGGCATTCTGGCGGCCATGACTGCGGCGGGTCTTTTTTTCTGAGTGGGCAATGCCCCTGAGATTTTTAACGGAAATGACATTGACATTTATTTTGTCTTGGTGTAAAATTATTTTAATACTTTGCACTTGCCTGTTGATGGCATGAAAAAATAATGAATGGGGTCGGATCAATGAGCGGAAAAGCCAATGAATCTCAGCGTGTGACAATCGCCGCGGCCGCCGCCTGCGCTGTGTTTCTATTTCTGGTGGTGTTTTCGGTGCTTGCCTATAATGGCAAGAGAAAGCCAGAAGAACCTTTGATTGATGATGATGGGTCTTATGTGTCCTATGACTATACAGTGTCTGAATCGGACACGGATGAGCCGGGAGATGAGGTTGTTCCGGGGGAGGAAGATGTGTCGTCGGAAGTCTCCTCGGAAGTCTCCTCGGAAATATCCTCGGAAATATCCTCGGATGTGTCCTCAGCTCCTGAAGAAGAATACGTTATTGATATGCAGAAAAACAAAAACGAAT
Organism: uncultured Ruminococcus sp.; assembly: GCA_902803035.1. Taxonomy (GTDB): domain Bacteria; phylum Bacillota; class Clostridia; order Oscillospirales; family Acutalibacteraceae; genus RUG762. The sequence continues at coordinate 882 of CADCON010000083.1, read as the reverse complement.
ACATCAGAAATCCTGACTATAAGTCGAAGTATTATATTGTCATTTATACCAAGAATCAGGCGTTGGTGGCTTACAAAAAGGACAAGAATGGCGGCTACACCGTCAAGTACCGCAGTGTGAGATGCTCTACCGGAAAATACAATAAAACGCCTACCAAAGAGGGCGTCTACCGGATTGAGAAGAAATACAGATGGAAAATGCTGATGAGCGGCGTGTATGGTCAGTATGCGTCGCTGATCAGCGAAGAAAACGGTTATTACATTCATTCTGTGCCGTATAAGGAGAAGGATCCGTCCACCATGAGCGATGATGATTATGATCTTCTCGGCAAATCCGCTTCTCACGGCTGCATCCGGCTTTGTACCAGAGACGCCTTCTGGGTCTATCTGAATATGCCGGTTGACACCCAGGTCTGTGTTGTGGATGCAAAAGGCCCCTCTACGGAAGGTGTTCCGAGACGCAACAAGGATCCGAAATACAGCGGCTGGGATCCTTCCGACAAGTGGTCGAAGGGTAATCCGTATTTTGCTGAGGATGCGTCAACGACGGCATCCACCACCTCGACAACGAATACAACATCCGCTACGCAGCCTGTTTCTTCCGAGGTGCCGGTAGGATAACGCGTAACGCTGTATTCCGGAAAAAGAAAAGCCAGAAAATTATAAAAAATTTTTGAAAATTCATTCGTTCCTCTTGTAATTTTTGGAAAAATGGGATATTATATAATCAGAAATTTTCTTTAGGAGGTAACTTTCCCATGTCAGTTAAAGTTGCTATTAATGGTTTTGGCCGTATAGGCCGTCTTGCTTTCAGACAGATGTTCGGTGCTGAGGGCTATGAAGTTGTCGCTATCAACGATCTGACCAAGCCTTCCATGCTTGC
>CADCON010000082.1 GCA_902803035.1 uncultured Ruminococcus sp. | reverse complement strand
CTTTGCCGAGATACGTGATTTTGAAACTAAAATCCGCCACAAGATCGCCCATGACATCGTGAAGATCGATACCGCCCGCATGAAGAACGTCACAGGCGTGACCCCGTCGGATATTATGAATATGCTGAAATACGTCGCCTCCCGCACAATCAATATTGCCCCCGCCTGCTGGGAGAGCTACGAGCGCATGAACGAGCTGCTGAAAGAGGAAATCAAAACGGGTAACTAATTCATTTGTTGCTTTCCACTTTTACGACCCAAAATAATACATACTTAACAGGTGTATCTTCATCGGGTTTGTCCGTGACGAAGATACGCCTTTCCTGTTCGCACAGACCGGCGGCGAAAGCCGAAGCGGAGCCGGACTGACACATCTTTATTCCAAACCGGTGTTACGACCCGCCAGAATCGAATGATTGTCTCATAATAAAATCCAATTTGAAGCCACAAAACTTCATACGTTTATGTATTTCCCCTGAATCCGTGAAATTGGATTTTGTAAAATGCTTGAAATACGCATAGAATCGAACATTTCAGGCATTTCTACGGTCAATTTTACTGCACCCATTTGGTGCAAATTTATAGACCGAAATTTTTGCTCAGAATGACGTCTTTATCGTGTGCTCCTGCGCGGGTTTGCTTGTCACACCCGGATTTGCCTTGACGAAATCGCAGATGCCGTGAACATGGCGGCAGAACCTGCCCGCGCCCTGTTCATCCACATTCGGGTAATTCCCTATGTCATTTAGGAATTGAGTCTGATACTGCCCGTTCTCCTTAGATAGTGTCATAGAACACGAATGGAACTTCTTTCCATCCCCGGTGCTTTCGGAACAGACACGTCATCAGCAGGGACACTTCTGAAGAAATGCATTTCGCTTGAAATGTTCATAAATATGTGCTATAAATTGTTGTAACATCATATTCTGCGAGGTGGAGGAGGATGAACATGAAGCCTGTTACAAAAGAAGAAATCGTATCTGCTCTCGGTTCTGTCGGATTAGAAAAAGGAAGCGTTGTGATGGTTCACACGTCATTATCCAAAATAGGATATGTTTGCGGAGGCACCCAGACCGTGATTGAAGCACTTATTGAAACCGTCGGTGACGAGGGAACGATCATGATGCCCGCGCAGTCGTGGAAAAATCTCGATCCCGAAGACGGTGTTCATTGGAACGTTGAGGAAGAATATTGGCAGATTATCCGCGATCAATGGCCGGCGTATGACAAACGCATTACACCGACAAATACAATGGGCGAAGTTGCGGAAATGTTCCGTTTATGGCCGGGAGCCATGCGCAGCGACCACCCCGCCAGATCAGTCGCCGCATGGGGAAAGTATGCGGAATTCCTCACTTCCGGTCACGACCTTTCCAATATATTCGGCGACGGTTCACCCATCGGAAAGCTGTACGAGCTGAACGGCTTCGTTTTGCTGATCGGAGTGGGTTACGACAAAAACACATCCCTGCATCTCGCGGACGTGCGTGCCGATTATCCCGGAAAGCACAACTGTCTGGAGCACAGCGCGGTTATGGAAAACGGAAAGCGGGTCTGGAAGGAATACGAAACGCTTTATGTTGACGGAGAAGATTTTGATGAAATCGGAGCGGATTTCGAACGGGTAGAAACCGTCCCAATTGCCAAGCTTGGCAATGCGGAACTCCGTCTGATGAAACAGCGAAGGCTTGTGGATTTCGCGGTTGATTGGATCACTCATAAACGAAAATAGGTAATGTTATTATTCATGCACCCCACAAAACAAAACGCGCCCCGTTTTGGATTGCGGGGTGCGTTGGTATTCAAAGCAGCGTGATTTGCCCTGTATTATACGTTTTTAGACATAATAATCCGACTGAAAACGGAAGACTGAAGATGATTCATGCGAACCGTACGTTGTACAAAATGAAGGAGTTCATTCTGTATGTACCACCCCAAGCAACAATAGAATAAAGTATATTCATCACATGGCCACCGTGAGCTTCTGAACGCTTCTGCCGCCTGCCCACAATTGGGAATAGATCCGGCTGCATTTCTTGAACCTTTCAAAGGTGCGTATGGCTTCGTTCTGGTGGAAATAGACCTTCCAGCAGCCGGTATAAAGGCTGTTTTTGCCGTCGTTCCGGATGAATGCCTTTACGTCGTCCAGCGGATAGCCGAGAAATACGCCGATTTCGTGCGGAAAACCGTCGCCTTCGGCCAGTCTTTGACAAAGCCTGTTCAGCGTCTGCCGCTCGCCGAAGTACGCGTAGCCGTATTGCTTCAGAAACCGGCGGATCTTCCTTTCCTCCAGCCGCTTTTGCAGCACTGCGGGACGGTACACATATACCAGCGCCGAGCTTTTGCTTCTGCGAAGCACGGTCAGCCTGACGCCCTTCTCGCTTAATGTCTGATTCCACTGTGTAAGCTGTTCGTCCGTGTCGTCAACGCCGGAAAAGGGATAATTGAAAATATTTCCCATTTTCAGAGAGGCGAGAGTAGGGGAGCAGCATTCTATGAGATATTCTTCCATCATTTCAGGTCACGTCCTTTGTAATTCAGAGCTTGCCGAATTTTTCCGCCAGAAGGCTTTCCAGCGCGCTGGCACTGCTTGTATGAATATGCGCGATGGGAATGCTGTTTCGCTTTGCTTCCTGGGAGGCACTGATCACCATTTTATGTGACACTGTGCCGGTAAAGAAAACCAGCAGATCGGGCCTGCCTATTTTCTTTTTCATGGAGCCGCTCTCCTTTGGGAATACTTTTGCCCTGCATCCGAATTGTCTGCATATATCATGGTAAGTTCTCACCATTCGTTCGTTTCCGCCGACGATTACTACGCTCATGGTTCATCAACCTTTCCGGCACTTTTAGTTAGCTAAAACTAACAACGTACTAAAAAAATAAGCAATCCCGATTCGATTAATATGCGTTAGCTTAAACTAACCGAAAGCATTTTACCATATGGCTCGTCGAATGTCAAGAGAAAAATGCGATTCTTTGAGAAATTCTTTTGTGAAAAAATCGTCCTTGACAACGACGGACAGAGGAACTATAATAGCAAGCGATATTAGTTACAGCTAACTATTGATTCCTTAGCACCGAGGCAAGCGGTCTGTTTTTTTTTGAGTATAGGTTAGTTTGAACTAATAAGTGAAAAGGAGGTACTACCATGAATTTGGATCAAACCAAAGCGAGCTTTCGCGGCAGGGTCAGACGCATAGCGGGGGACGCTCACCTGGTCAGCCGGCTGACGTCCATCGGGATTACGGAAAACGTCCCGTTTCAGACGGTCAGGAACACCAGACGAATGCCCGTACTCATCTATCTGAGAGAAACGCTCATCGCCCTGGGCAGGGAAGACGCAAAAAAAATCGAGGTGGAAGAAGCATGAATACAAGAATTGCACTCTTAGGACAACCGAATTCAGGAAAATCGACGGTCTACAACGCGCTCACCGGTTCGCGTCAGCACGTCGGCAACTGGCCGGGCAAAACGGTGGAAAAAACGAGGGATACTTCACCTATAAGGGTAAAAAATACACCGTAACCGACCTTCCGGGAGTCCCATTCCTTCAGATGGACCGCGAAAATCGCGCTCTTCTATGTGGGAATGGCTCTGCTTCTCGCCTGTATCGTGTATCATATTGCCATCCTGTTCATGTAATTAGTGTCATAAATGAATCTGGCCGTATTTACCCTTTCACGCCGCTTGGATGCAGCGCAAAGGTAAATACGGCTTTTGTAACGGGAATCAGCGACACACCGGATAAGGGCGCAGCCGTCGATTCCGATGAATTGCCGCCCGAATGCCTGTTTTCTTTCAGGTTTATCATAAATTGATGGCAAAATCACCCCGAAAATAACGTGATACGGGTTATTCAAAATCCGGACAACCCTATCGGAAAAAGATTGGCTGTGTGTCTTTGGAGTAAATTTCAATGTGAGAACCAAAAGAAGTGTTGACTATACGGTGAAAAGTAATATAATGAAAGCACAGTGCGAACTGAGAAAACAGCGCAGGCTGTTTTCCACTGACTGCGCGAGCAGTCTTTGTAAGCTGGTAAAACACAGCAGGGTAAG
>CADCON010000081.1 GCA_902803035.1 uncultured Ruminococcus sp. | reverse complement strand
GGCGCAATGATAAATGACGACAGCAGAAATCCCGCCAGTCCTCCCAATAAGGCGGCCACCGCCAGCGACTTCCACGCTTTGATCAGCTTCATGAAAACCGCGCGGGGGCTCCTGCCCGGACGACAGCAGGGATGTCTCCTGCCGCCCTTCGCGTGAAAGAATCCGGAGAAACGGCCGAATCCCCATCCCGGACCGGGAGGCGCAGGAAAATCGCGGAAGGATTTCGTGCCGCCATTTTCCGCCTGCTTGCGTTCTCTGAGAGCATCAGGAGATGAAGAATAAATTGAGTAGTCATCTTGACGATGCGTTTGTTTTGTAGATTGATTCAAATCAATTCTCCTTGCTAAACTGATAATTGAAGTGATAACAGCTCCGCTGAAACAGAATCGTTGGCTGTTTCACTTTTGGAAAAATTATAACAAAAGCGAAAGCAATTGTCAATATTCCTCTGTCGGTTTTGTGGATCAATCGTAGAGAAAAGCATTCAGTATTTCCGCGTTCTCCTCAAAGTCAACATTGCCCAGCGTTTTGTAGGTGCCGCTGGCGGGAATGGTGAGCTGCTCCACCTCTGAATCGTAGTATATCGGCAGATCAGACAGCAGCCCGGCAAATTCCAGCGCGTTGAGATTGGTCTGAAAATACGGAAGGCATTCTTCCGCCAAGTCCCCCAGCTCACTGACCGTCATACCCGAAATATTGGATTTGATGGCGACAATGACTTTTCTCTGACGCTCGATGCGCTTGAAATCACTGTCTATCCAACGAAGTCTTGTGTATTGGAGGGCTTCATAGCCGTTCAGGTGATTGACGCCTTCATGCACCTTTCTTCCGAGCTTCCATGTGTTGTAATTGGGCGTGTTAAGACCATACGCTTCCTCTTGGGTGAGTTCAATGTCCACTCCGCCCACTTCATCCACCAGCTTGCTGAACATTGAGAGATTCACTCTCACGTACTTGTCCACATCCACCTTGAAATGCGTGCGGACTGTCTTCATCAGCAGTCCGGATCCGCCGTAGCGGAAGGTATGCGTGAGAATGTCATCCTTTCTTCCCGGAATGCTGACCAGCATCCCGCGTTCCAGCGAAACGAGCCTGACCGAATGCGTGTTTCTGTTCAGTGAAAGAAGCATCACGGAATCCGCCCTGGCGTTTTTGCTGAATTTCTTGCTTCTTTCATCTGTGCCGATCAGCAGCAGATTCGTGACCGATCCGTCCGAATGAATATCACCGTCGCCCACCTGCACTTTGCCGTCAGGGACTTCGGACAACTCCGCGTCCGAAAAGGTGACATTCGTGTCAATGACAACTTCATCGCTGTCGCTGAAATCCATCAGGTTATAATAATGATAGAACACCGCCGTAGCCGTACCGATGATCGCAAAGATAATCAGCATCACCACGCTGCAGGAAATGCAGCCGGCCTTTTTTGCGACGGAATATCTTTCAGCCGGTTCATCCTCGTCTGATACATCAAAAATGCGCTGCTTCCGTTGTTTCTCTCCGCCTTCAGGGATATCCTCCAGAGAAAGAGAAAAATCATCGTCCACTTCCTCCACGGATTCCACGCCTTCCGTGTCAGACGTTCCGTGGGACGCATTGACTGAAACAGTGATGTAATCCTGACAGCTGCTGTCGGTTTCACTCTTCACATTGTAATCTGTGACGTCATTCATGCTATTCCTCCCGATGATTCTGAAAGAAACGTAAATTTCATTTCTTTTTTATGATTTTATCATATTTCTTTCTTTTATTCAACCGTTATTTTGTGAATCATCTATCAATCCTTACAAGTATCCGCGCTCCGAAGCATCTGCTTCGCTTGCGGTCCGGCAAGGTGACAACTCCGGGTGATTGTGATTTAGAACAATAATGCTATATATTTTGCAATGGAATTGTATAGTATATATGAATTATTTAAAAAATGAAATTTCCACTTGATATTTGAAATAATTAATGCTATAATGATCAAGCTGTCAGTTACGGGGCATTAGCGCAGTTGGGAGCGCGCAACATTCGCATTGTTGAGGTCAGGGGTTCGACTCCCCTATGCTCCACCAGAAAAGCTCCTTTGCGGTAAAACGCAAAGGAGCTTTTCATTATGTCAAAGAAAGAAGAGAGAAAAAGAATAAAGATTGGCAAGGGGATTTTCTGGTGTATTATTCTTTATTCTTTATTCTCTATTCTCTATTCTTCTTTCCTTTACAAATGATTGCCTTGAAATAACGCTTCCTCTCACAGTGAAATCCTGTCGTTAAAGGACGATGGGATTTTCTTGTCTTCAATGGGACATTGTCCCGGACTGGACAGATAAAATTGAAAAAACGGTTTTCTTTTCATTCGTTCACAGAAAAATCAATAAAATTATGACAAAGCACTTGATTATTATCTGAAACTATGATAGAATGAAAGATAGCAATTTTAATCCTGTCTAAAGGCAATGAAGGTATTTCAGTAACCGCGAACCGACAACGATTGTCTTCCAGAGAGAGAATGCCGCAGGCTGCAAGCATTCTCAGGGCAAGGTCACGGCGAATTTCGGTACCGGAGCCGGCTGTTCGACCTGTTTTGGCGACAAAACCGCGAGGGCAGTCCGCTTCCCCGCGTTATGGGGACTTACGAGGGAATTGTTTTCTACGATTCCGAATTTGGGTGGTACCGCGAGATTTCGTCCCATGACGGACGGGGTCTTATTTTTTTGCCATGACAGGGGAATTAAGCCATTATTTTTAGGAGGATCATGCAATGGAGAAAAAAATTGCAGCAATTGTTCAGAAATTCACAGAAGCCGCCCAGACTGCCTCCGACTCCGCGTCGATTGAAAGGCTCCGCGTGGCGTTTCTCGGCAAAAAGGGCGAAATTGCCGAGCTGATGAAGGATCTGAAGTCCGTTCCCGCCGAACAGAAAAAGGAATTCGGTCAGAAAATCAATCAGCTCAAAAAGGACGTGGAGGGCAGGCTCAATGACCTCACCGAAGCGGTCGCGCAAAAAGAGCTGGAAGTCCTCATTCATTCCGCCGAATGCTACGACGTGACCATGCCTTCCATGGTGGAAACCGGTTCCTATCACCCGATCACCCTCGTTCAGCGCGAACTGGAGGATATTTTCGCCGCGATGGGCTTTACCATTGAGGATTACGATGAAATCGTAGACGACTACCACTGCTTTGAGGCCCTGAATATTCCCAAGCATCATCCCGCGAGAGATATGCAGGATACCTATTACCTCGACAACGGTCAGCTTCTCAAGACCCACACGTCCGCTGCCCAGAACGCCATCATGCGCAAGTACGGCGCGCCCCTCCGCGCGATTTTCCCCGGTCGCTGCTTCCGCAATGAAGCCATCGACGCCTGTCATGAGAACACCTTCTTCCAGATGGAGGGCATCATGATCGACAAGGATATCTCCATCTCCAACCTGATTTATTTCATGAAAACCATGCTCTCCGAGGTATTCCAGAGAGATGTGCAGGTGCGCCTGCGCCCCGGCTTCTTCCCCTTCGTCGAACCGGGCTTTGAGCTGGACATCAGTTGTCAGGTCTGCGGCGGCACCGGCTGTCCCTCCTGCAAGAATTCCGGCTGGCTGGAGCTTTGTCCCTGCGGCATGATCCATCCCAACGTGCTGACCGCCGGCGGCATCGATCCGGAGGAATACACCGGCTTCGCCTTCGGTCTGGGGCTGACTCGCCTTGCCATGATGAAGTACGGCGTCAAGGACATCCGCACCTTCAACAGCGGCAATCTCAAGGCCCTCTCCCAGTTTGAGAGTCTTTAATCATAAAGGAGGTAATGTTTCGTGCTGGTATCAATGAACTGGATCCGCGATTTCGTTGACCTTGACGGTCTCGATATCGACGCGCTTATTCACAGATTCACACTT
>CADCON010000080.1 GCA_902803035.1 uncultured Ruminococcus sp. | reverse complement strand
TGCCCTGTGGCCGTTCTCAACTCTCGGCTGGCCGAACAACACCGAAGACCTCAAATATTTTTACCCAACCAACACGCTTGTTACCGCGTATGACATCATCTTCTTCTGGGTTGCCAGAATGATTTTCTCCGGCGTCCACGACATGAACGCCGCTCCCTTTGAGAACGTCTTTATCCACGGCATCGTGAGAGACAGTCAGGGACGCAAAATGTCCAAGTCGCTGGGCAACGGCGTCGATCCGCTTGAAATCATCAATCAATACGGCGCGGATTCGCTCCGCTTCTCGCTGGTCACCGGCATCAGCCCCGGCAGCGATATGCGCTACAGCGAAAAGAAGGTGGAATCCTGCCGCAATTTTGCCAACAAGCTTTGGAACGCCAGCCGCTTTGTCATGATGAATGTGCAGGACGGCGATATGCCCGGCATTCCCGAAAAGCTGGAGCTGGAGGACAAGTGGATTCTCGACAGGCTCAACACGCTGATCAAGGAAATGACCGAGAACATGGAGCATTTTGACATCGGCGTTGCCGTTGCCAAGCTCTATGACTTCATCTGGGACTGCTACTGCGACTGGTACATCGAGCTTGCCAAGACCCGTCTGAATGCCGGCGGCAAGACCGCTTCGGACGTCCGCGCGGTGCTGCTCTACGTCCTGACCGACATCATCAAGCTGCTGCACCCCTTCATGCCCTTTGTCACCGAGGAAATCTTCACCATCATTCCCCACGAGGGCGAAACCCTTATGCTTGCAAAGTGGCCGGAATACAGGGATGATTTCGCTTTCGGCGAGGAAGCCGCAAAGATGGAGCGCATCATGTCGGCGATCAAGGCGATCCGGACACGCCGCAGCGAGATGAATGTTCCGCCGTCCAAAAAGGCGCACGTCTATATCGAAACGGCCTATGAAGACACCTTCAGACACGGCGCGAAATTCTTTGACAAGCTGGCGTCCGCGAGCAAGGTCGAGGTCGGCAGCAGCTTCGCCATTGACGGCACCGTGACCATCATTTCGGATGGCGCGAAGATTCTTATTCCCCTCGACGAGCTGGTTGACAGGGAGAAGGAGCTTGCCAGACTCAACAAGGAGCTGGAAAAGGCCGAGAAGGACATCGCGATGCTGCAGGGTAAGCTCGCCAACGAGAAATTTGTTTCCAAGGCACCCGCCAATATCATTGAGGCGGAACGCGCGAAGCTTGCAAAGGCGGAGGAACGCAGAGCCATTATCCTCGAAACCATGAAGCAATATCAATAAATCGTTTTTACACAATTTCAAAGCGTATTCCGGCTTCATTTTTCCGGAGCCGGAATACCGCCTGAACGAGGTGTTTTTGTGAATTATACAGAGGCAAGGGCCTATGTGGACGCGACCGAAAAATTCGGTATCAAGCCGGGGCTGGAGCGCATCACCAAGATGATGGCTTATCTCGGCAACCCGCAGGACAAGCTGAAATTCGTCCACGTGGCAGGCACCAACGGCAAAGGCTCGACAAGCACCATGCTGGCTTCCATCCTGAAATGCGCAGGTTATAAGACGGGGCTTTTTACTTCGCCCTACGTGATCGACTTCCGAGAGAGATTCAAGGTGGACGGCGAAATGATCAGCGAAGAGGAATTCGCCCAGATGATGACAAGAATCAGGACCGTCAATGATCTTCTGGAAAAATCCGGCTGTAGTCTGACGCAGTTTGAATTGATCACAGCGGTGGCAATACTGTGGTTCGCGCAGAAGGAATGCGACGTCGTGGTGCTGGAATGCGGACTGGGCGGCAGGCTGGATTCCACCAATGTCATCAAAGAGTCGCTGTGCTCCGTGATCACCAAGATTTCTCTTGACCACACCGATATTCTGGGCGACACGGTGCAGAAGATCGCCGCTGAGAAGGCCGGCATCATCAAGCCGGGCTGTCCGGTCATTCTCGCGCCGAATCAAGAACAGGCGGCCGTATCGGTTATAGAAAAGAAATGCGCCGAACTGGGAAGCCCGTTGGTGGTAAGCGGAATGGATACGGTCACTGTGAAAACCGTTCTTCCGACCGCCAGCGAAGTGGTATATGGGGGATTCCGGTTCATGGTGCCGCTTGCCGGCCCGCATCAGGTTGAGAATGCCGTTACCGTCGTCAATGCCGCGAGAGAGCTGAACGAGCGGGGTCTCAGAATTTCCGATAACCAGATAGTCGCCGGTATTGCCAAAGCCAGCATTCCCGCGCGGTTTGAGATTCTGTCAAGTGATCCGATCGTCATCGTCGACGGGGCGCACAATCCCGACGGAATAGACGCGCTCTGCCGCTCAATCGACCAGCTTCTGGACGGACGAAGCATTGTCGGCATTATCGGAATGCTCCGCGACAAGGCTTATGATGAAGCGTTGTCCAAAATAGTGCCTAAATTTGAGATGGTTCTCACCGTCACACCTGACAGCCCACGCGCACTCAGCGCGAAGGAACTGGCTGCCTGCGCGGAAAAATACGCGCGCGAAGGCGTTTCGGTCAAGCCGGTTGACAATTACAGGAAGGCTGCTTCCATCGCGCTTGACATGACAGATGAAGCGGCGGCTGTGGTAGTGTGCGGCTCGCTGTATCTGGCGTCAGAAATGCGCCCGATAATGCAGGAGCTGATTGAATCCAGGTATCACTGACAAAAATCTCATAAGGACTTGATCGTATGCCACGTGACAATAAATTACATACCGGTCATCGGTGCAGGCTCAGGGAACGCTTCGTCAAGGAAGGCATCGAAAGCTTTGAGGAACATACCATTCTGGAATTGCTGCTATTTTACGCCATTCCGCAGAAAGACACCAATGAACTTGCCCATTCGCTGCTGAATCATTTCGGAAGTCTGGAGGGCGTTCTGAAGGCTGATGTTGACGAATTGACCAGAATCAATGGCATCGGAAAGCACTCGGCGTTATTCATTTCTCTTTTCTCGGATGTCTCTGATTTCTACTTACGCAGCAGATCGCGCGGCCAATCGATTGAAGGCATGGAAAACGTGATTGAGTTTGCCGTCAATCAATCGGTTGTTTCAGAAACGGAGCGGCTTCTGGTATTTCTCATGGATAACAGGGAAGCCCTGATCAGCTGGCAGGTGTTGCAGGAGGGCGTTATTTCCGCGTCCGCAATCGACGTCCGGCGTCTTGTGGAAATCATTATCGGCACCAACGCCACACAGATCGTTCTTTCCCATTACTGCGCCAAGGGAAAGGTCTCTCTCAGACGACCTGATTTAGCCGTTGCGGATAAAATATGTGACGTTCTCGGCACCATTGGCGTCGGAATGAAGGATTATCTGGTGGTGGGAGCTGACGGGTCTGTTGCTTCGTTTTCCACCGTATTCGGCAGGAACAGCAGGGAACACCCCTAGGCCGCCTGAATGCTTATCCAAAAGAGCAATGCGCCGGCGTGTTGTGCGGTCGGCCCGCTGAACAGGCGGCATCAACGAACGATGGCAGGTTGCCGGCAACATCCTGAAGTCTGACAGAAAGAGGATGATCTGAAATAGCGTTTCACACTGTTTTTATTTCCGGCATGAAGGCAATGCTGGGCGGCGAATACAGCGAATTTGAGGACTGTATGAAGCGCAGCCATCTGAGAGGAATCAGGATCAACACACTGAAATTCAACCCTGATGACGCGGACAGACTGGGGTTTCCTCTCAGAAAAGCCCCCTTCTGCGAGAGCGGTTTTTATCTCGACGCCGACGACGTCAGCATAGGCAATTCACCGTGGCATCATGCGGGAGCGTTCTATTCTCAGGAGCCGTCCGCGATGTCGGCGGTGACAATTCTCGATCCTCAGCCCGGAGAGCGGGTGCTTGATATGTGTGCCGCCCCCGGAGGCAAATCCACGCAGATTGCCGCTGCCCTGCGCGGAAGGGGACTGCTTTGGAGCAACGAATTTGTTCCGAAGCGCGCGCAGATTCTTCTGTCCAATATCGAGCGCATGGGCGTACGCAACTGCGTTGTTTCCAGCGCGCACCCTGAAACGATTGCCGGAAGGCTGGAAGGAATCTTTGACCGCGTGCTCGTGGACGCGCCCTGCTCCGGCGAGGGAATGTTCCGCAAGGACGCGAATGCCGCCGCCGAATGGTCTCCGGAGCATTCGGCCGCCTGTGCGACACGTCAGCTTGCCATTCTGGACAGCGCGGCGCAATGCCTGAGAGAGGGCGGCGTGCTGGTTTATTCTACCTGCACATTTGCCCTGTGCGAGAATGAGGACGTTGTCGCGGCGTTTCTTGACCGCCATCCGGATTTCAGTATCGAGCCGGCTGGCGTTTCATTCGGCCGCCCCGGATTTAATCGGAGCGACCGATTTGACACCACGTTGACGAGAAGAATTTTCCCGATGGACGGGGGAGAGGGGCATTTTGCCGCGCGGCTGAGAAAAGCGGGTGATTCCCATGCGGCATTCTTTCCGGTACAGACATCAAAGCCCTGCGAAGAAGAAAAACGCGGCGGAGAGCTGTTTGCTTCCTGCTTCAATGACCCGCCCTACGGAAGAATCAGCAAGATAGGGGAGAACCTGTATATCATTCCGGACACGGTCCCCGTCGTGAGCGGTCTGGGAGTTCTTCGCGGAGGGGTCATGCTGGGGAGCGTCAATAAAAACCGGATCGAGCCGGCTCACGCGCTTTTCATGGCGTCATCCGCCGAAGAGTGTGTCAACGCCGTGCTTTTGCAGCCGGATTCCCCCGCGCTTTCCGCCTTTCTGCACGGAGAGGAAATCGCCGTGGATCCGTCCCTCATGGGGTATGCCGCCGTTTGCTGCGGAGGAACGGTCACGGGCTTCGGCAAATGCACAGGCGGACGGCTGAAGAACAGATACCCAAAAGGACTGCGCAGAATGTAGTGATTTTGACAGTGTGTTTTTTCTTGAAATCATCGTAAAATCATGCTATAATTACCATACAGGGCATCCAATTAATTTGAAGGGACTGTTGTAATGATGAAATTCAGAAGACTAATCGGGGGCATTCTTTGTGCTGCCATGGTGCTTTCTTCAAGCGCCTGCTTGCGTTCCATTGCGCACAGAAAGTCGTCGAACGGCGGAGTATCATCTGAAAGAAGCGACACCAGCAATTATTCCTCGGAGGAATACCTTTCCCGGCCTGAATACGGTAACGAAACGGTCGGATGGTTCTCGCTGGACGACTCCTTCTTCCAGTGGTACACGCCGGGGAATACGTCTACCTGTGTGCAGTACGCCAAATCTCCTTACGAAATACTGACCATGGACGTGATTGACGCCGAGGCGATCAAACAGCAGTCCGGCGCCGACTTTACGTCCAAAGAAGCTGCCGGCACAAGACTTTATCAGCTGCAGCAGGAAGCAGAAACCAGCAATATCGAGAAGCTCACAGGCGCGCGCGAAGCGCTTGGTTCATATGACGCTTATCAGGTCTATTGTTATTATCCCGATGACGATCAGTACCTTGTCATGTGGTACATGGATTCTCCGGACAGGACCAAAGTCTATTATGTGGCTGCGGAATTCAGATCCAGCGAGATGTCGTTCTTCAACTACGCTCAGACCTATCAGATGCCCGGAAACTGATGCTGATTCTGTTTCGGACGGTGAAGGAAAAAAATCCTGCACCGTCCGATTTTTTTTATAATGAAGTTTCAATAGCGTATTGACTTTTTTGACGATTTCAAGTAAAATATAGCTTATAGCAATCCAAACAAACAAAAAGACAAGTTCGGCGCGCTGGTGAGCACATGGCTGCGTTGTCGTCCTAGGTGGGCGCCAGC
>CADCON010000079.1 GCA_902803035.1 uncultured Ruminococcus sp. | reverse complement strand
TTATCCGGTTTCCTTCCAGGGGCAGACCGACCTGCTGCTGGATATCATGGAGCAGGTCGCCTCGGCGAAGGAGAACAATGGGCTGGGCGTCTGCTGGTGGGGCGGCGAATGGATACCCAATACCGACCCCGACATGAAATCCTCATGGGCGAATCAGGCGTTGTTTACCTACGAAGGAATCGCCACGCCGACGCTGTCGGTATTCAGGGAGTGTTCCCCGAAATAATAAAAAGAAGCGGATATCGCTATGAAACTGTATTCCAAAGATGAGATCAGGACTTCTGTCAGGAACAAGGCTGCTCTCCAACTGAGAAGGCTTGTCGAGAAACAGGTCAGGAAAGAACTTGCGAAACGCCGCAGGAAGATGGCGCGCAGGCTGATTGTTCTGGGTGTTTCCTTTACCATCGGCTGCGTCATCTATGCCTTTTCGGATAGAATGGTGGATTTTGTCGGGGATTGGATCTTTGCGTCGATGGTCAACGGCAAAAAGCATAAGGCGACCATTTCCGGAAGAAACAGAAAATAGTATCGGCAGATTGAATTTTCAGCAAATAAAAAAAGCCCCGTCAGGACAGACATGAAACGGCTGTCCTGACGGGGCTTTTACTATAAAATGATGGATGCGGGAAACGGCTGATGCCGCATGATTCCCCACATTTTGTCGATGTAGGCGAGGGTGTAATCATTCTCGAAGTGGTGATAATAGAACGCGCCTTTGAGCGTCATACGGTAGACGCCGTTTTCTGACTTCAGAAATCCCAGCAGCCGCGCGAGCGCGAATTCAAAGCCGTACATCTTCCGGAGCGGCACGCCGAAGAAGGCTTCAAAATCCCTGGGATCCAGCCTCGTGCTGTACAATGTCCAGAAGAGGTAATAAATCATCCGCTGGCGTTTTGTGAACCTGATGGTGAGCGAGGTGGGCAGCTTCCCGCTGTAGACCCTTTTGATGTATTCCTCCACGGAGAAGGTGTTGATCTTGAACTGCTTTTTGAGCAGCGTCGTGGCGGAGCAGCCGAAGCCGAGGAAGTTGTCCCGCGTCATGGAGGAATATTTCGCGCCGGTTTCCGAGGTGAAGGTCCAGATGGAATTGCGTGACAGTCCTTTTTCCTCAAGGCAGTATCTGGTGATACTGTCAAGAAGATGCAGCTTCTCGCGCTTGCCGAGCGGCTTGACTTTTCCGGGCGTGAAGGTGAAGTCGATAAAGGGGTAGATGGCCACGTGATTGGCACCGATGGCAAAAGCTGTGTCAATATCCGATTTCAGATCCTCATATGTCTGCCCCGGAAGGGCAAAGATGAAATCCATTGACACGGTTTCAAAATTCACTTCACGCAGCGCGGATTTCATGGTTTCCGCGTCAACCGGCTTGCGACCGAGCGTCTTCTGGAATTGGGGGAGAAAGGACTGCACGCCGATGCTGATTTTCGTGACGCCGGCGGCTTTGAGGGCGCGAAGCACTTCCGGGGTAACATTGTCCGGGTGAAGTTCCAGTCCGACGCCCTCGGTGATTTCAAAATGCTTTTCCAGCGCGGAGATGATTTCGCCGATACGGTCGGCTGCCAGCGCGGGTGTGCCGCCGCCGAAGTACAGGCTGGTGCATTTTTTCCTGCCGGGAAAGCTGCCGCCGACCAGCTCGATTTCTTTGAGAAGCGCGTCGATGTAGCGGCCGCATTTTTCGGGGGAGTAGAGGGTCTTGCAATAGGGGCAGAAGGCGCACAGGCTGCGGCAGAAGGGAATATGCACATACAGCCCCAGCCCTTCACATTCCGGATAGGGGAGAATCGGGTCGTATTCGCTCCTGAAGGTGAAGGGCTTCGTGGAACGGGTAAGCCACATACGGGCGAGGGTCGTGAGAACGCTCATGGCGACAGCCTCTTTCAGATATATTTGAGATAGGTTCGCAGCATTTCGGCGATGACAGGCAGCTTTCCGCTGAAAATCAGGGTGTATTCCGCGACGAAGAAATAGCCGCATTTCTCACACAATCCCGGAATGTCAATGCAGCGGCCGCAGGTGGAGAGCCTTCCGTTTTCGATGACCACGCACTGGTGACACGGCGTGGGGAAGGAATTGTCGATGAGATAGGGAAAAGCGCGCCTGAGATTGAAGACCGGAGCGCCCTCTTTCATCA
>CADCON010000078.1 GCA_902803035.1 uncultured Ruminococcus sp. | reverse complement strand
GTCGCCGATCATTACACCAAGGACGGCTGGCTCATCGAATATTCCAAAATGTACGATCACTACGCAGCAGTCGGCACAACAACGGCTGTCGCTCCAAAGAAAAAATAATCGGAAGGAAAGAGGCGCTGTATGGCTGGTATAGGTTTTGAATTAAAAAAGCTGATGGGCAAGGGCAACATCGTCAACCTTGTGGCAGGTACCACCTACGCCGTAATGGTTACCATAGGCCCTACCATATTGCTTGCCGGCACACTGATGCTGATGTATATAGTGCTGCCCTACTCAACGGAGGCGTTCGCCGACAGAGAGTTTTTGTCGTCAACCATTCTTTACGTTTTCATTTTCTCAATGATCATCACATCCCCGCTGAACTCGGTTCTGTCGAGGTACGTGGCGGATAAGATCTATCAGGAGCAGATAACCGACATCATGCCGGCTATCAACGTGGGTCTCGCGCTCAACATGGTGCTCGCGTTCTCTGCTTCGCTCTACATCGTTTTCAGGGAGATCGAGGTCGGCATTGACCCGTTCTTCACGTTCCTGTCCTACTGGTTCTTCATGGTCATCAATATGTCGCTCTATCTGATGACATATGTGTCCGCCCTGAAGGACTACGGCAAGATCGGTATGGCTTACTTCCTCGGCATTCTTGCCGCGCTGGTGTTCTCCATTATCAGCGTTTATGTATTCCACAACGCGGTTTCGTACTCCATTCTCGGTTCCATGGTGCTGTGCTTCTCTATCATCGCCACCATGCTGTACGCCAACCTGAAGTCCTACTTCAAGGTCTCCAGCAAGAATTACACCGAGGCTCTCAAGTACTTCTTGAGGTTCAAGCCGCTCTTCATCACCAACTTCTTCTACACCTTCGGACTTTATGTCCACAACTTTGTCTACTGGACCACCACCGAGCACAGCGCCTATATAGGCAACGTGTTCTGGACCGCGCCGGATTATGATATGGCGACCTGTCTTGCGCTCTTTACCAATATTTCCACGTTGGTTATCTTCGTCGTCAAGGCGGAAACCTCCTTCTTCGGCTCCTACCAGGCCTATCTGGAAACGGTCAACGGCGGCGGCGGCGAGGATATCGAGCTTGCCAAGAAGAATATGTTCCGCACACTCAAGAGCGAGCTGTTCTACATTATCCGCTTCCAGTTCATTATCACCATCATTCTCTTCATTCTCGCCATGATCTTCCTGCCCGACTTCGGATTTGAGGGCATTATCCTCTCCATCTATCCGTCGCTGGCAGCGGCTTACTTCGTCACTTTCATCATGTACTGCGAAGTCATCTTCCTCTTCTACTTTGATGACGGTGTGGGCACCTGCATGGTGACCATCGGATTCTTCATCGGCACACTCATCGGCTCCATCATCACCACTTATTTCGACGTGGTGTTCGCGGGTCTCGGACTCTTCTGCGGCGCGTTTATCGGCTGGACCATCGGCTATATGCGTTTGCGCAGGGTCATCAATAAGATCGACGAGCAGATCTTCTGCCGCGGCATGATTATCAATACGACCTCCGCCGGCAAGATGTCCAAGCGCCGTGTGGAGGAAGCGGACGAACAGCTTGCCGCACTCAAGCACAGCAAGGAAGAAAGAGTCAAGCAGGAGGCTGAGGAACAGAAGAAGAAGATGTTCGCTCAGCAGAAGGCGGAGCGCGAGGCGCAGATGAAGGAAATCGCCGACAAGGCAAAGAAATAAATTCATCTGAGCCTACCCGAAGGCAATTGACGCAAAAGGAGGCAGCGGCTTGAACAGGGCTTTGAACGTAGTGATAACCGTCGATGACAATTACATTCGTCCCGCGCTTATCATGCTGCAGTCGCTCTTTGAGAAGACACACACGAAGCTGCACATCTATCTGCTGCACTCCAATGTCTGTCAGGCCAATCTCACGCGGCTGGCCGATCATGTGGGGGAACTGGGCGGTGAATTCACTGACATCAGGGTTCCTCCGGAGCTGTTTGAAGGGGCTGCGGTGACCAAATACTTCACCAAGGAAATGTACTACCGCCTTCTCATTCCACGCCTGCTTCCGGACGAGGAAAGAGCGCTCTATCTCGACCCCGACATCATCCTCTTCCGGTCAGTGGAGGATTTCTACCACACCGATTTTGAAGGCGCGATGATGGTCGCCGTGCCGGATTATCTCGGCGACAGCTACTATCCCGAACGCAAGAAGCATCTCGGACTGGGCAGCGAATACAGATACATCAATTCCGGTGTGCTGCTTTTCAATATTCCGCTCATGAGGGAACGCTTTGATCTGGACGATATGTTCCGGTTCATGGGAGAATGCGGGCTGACGCTCGAATTTCCGGATCAGGATCTGATCAACGTCTATTTCAGGGACAATATCCAATACGCCCCCCGCGAGTACAATTTCACGACGGAATACGTGGGAACCGGCGATTTCCTGAAGTATCTCCTGAGTCCGGGATACCGGCGCGCGGAGCGTGAGCGCGTGGTCATTGCCCACTATATGGGCAAGTGCAAGCCGTGGAAGCCTTCGTATTACTATAAATTCTATCGTCAATACAGATCCTATCTGAATCCCTATCTTACGCCGGAGGAGAAGCGGGAGCTTCTTCTGAGACCGTGGCTTGTGCTGAAGTCTGTGACCGCGGCGGTCTGGAGAGTGATTTTCGGATAGCGTGAGGGAGGGCTGAGTCAATGAATATTCTGGTGACGGTGTCGCAGTCCTACTGCGTTTATGTGACCGCCATGCTCAAATCCCTTTTCCGGCACAATCATTGTCCGATCACGGTGTACCTGATGTTTTCCCGTGTGGACGACGAAACGCTGGAGAAGGTGAGGGCGTACATCGAGGATAAGAACGGTCATACATTCGTTCCCGTGAGGGTCGGCGACGATGTTTTTGACGACGCGCCGGTCAATATGTACTTTACCAAGGAGATGTATTACCGGCTTCTCGCCAGCCGTCTGCTTCCCGAAGAGGCGGAGCGCGTGCTCTACATGGATCCGGATATCCTGGTCAGGGGATCGGTGGAGGAATTTTACAATCTGCCGTTCGACGGCAATATGCTGATAGCCATGCCGGATCCGCCGCAGACATTCAACAGGAACATCAGCGACAACCGCCCCCATCACATCCGGCTGGGACTTCCCGAAGATTTCCGGTACATCAACAGCGGCGTTCTTCTGATGAACCTCAGGCTGATGCGGGAAAGGAATTTCAACGTCAACAGCATTTTTGAAATTATCCAGGCGAAGAAGGACGACGGTCTGGTCTATCCGGATCAGGACGCCATCAACATCTACTTCCGCGACTCGATGAAGCTGTGGAAAAATCTGTTCAACTACAATCCCGGCCTTCAGGCAAACGAAGTGATCAGATGGGGTCTGAGCAAGAAGTACAGACGCCTTGAAAACCCCATAATCGTGCATTTCATGGGGCCGGTCAAGCCGTGGAGCATTCATTATCGAAACAAGTACTGCTATGAATATCAGGAAATCTACAAGGAATTCGCTCCGCTGGGATACAGGCTGCTCTGTCCGTTCCGTCCGCTCGTCGCGGTATGCGGATACGTCCTGACGGTCGTCTGCATGATCCTGCACATCCGCCGACCGGGCAAATAAATTCATTCATAATCCCGTTTCCCGAAGGGTACGGGTTTATACAAAGGGGAACGCGCAAAAGCCGTTCCCGTCAAACCAGCGTTTTGAAACTCAAATATAAAAAGGAAGGTTGTGGGTACAATTAAAGTTTTGATTGTAGGTTCATATGGTTTCTTTACCAACGCGTTGGTGCAGCGTCTTTCAAAGGAAGGCTGCGAAATCTATATGATAACGGGAAAAAATTCGAAGATCAAGGGCAGGGGTCTGCCAAGACACATCAACTATGATTTTGCTCTGGATGATTCGCTGATCCAGAACATCATCGATTCCATCGGTCCTGACGCCATGGTGTTCATGGGCGCGCAGGATACATCCTTTGCGTGGAACAGCAATTCCGACGCCGCTGTCTTCAACGCGGCGATCTCCAACGTCCTGACCTGCGCCAGCAACGCCGGCGTCAGGCACATGGTGTATCTCTCCTCCACCGACGTTTACGGCACGGATTACGATATGCCCGTCACGGAAAAGAACAAGCCCGCGCCTACGACTGTCAGAGGCCTGACGCTTCTCAACGGCGAAGGTCAGTGCAAGATCTTCAACGACAACACCGGACTGAAGTCGGTCATTCTGCGCCTGCCTGTCGTTTACGGCCCCCAGGCCGACACCGAGGAGCAGCTCAACTTCATCAGCCAGTGCTTCCTCTACGCCAAGCTGGGCCTGCCGCTGGAGTGCGATCTTGACATGGAGTACAAGACCATCTTCATCGGCGACGCGGTGGACGCCACCTACAGAGCCATTGCCAACACCTCCATCCCCAACGGCACCTACAATGTCGAGGGTCTTGAGTATGTTTCCAACCGGAACATCGTGGAAATGGTGGAGAAGATCTCCGGCCTGAAGCTCAGGGTGGACGACAAGAAATCCGCCGGCAAGGGCTGCACCTGCAATCCCGTCGGCACCCTCTTCCAGAAGGCGACGGAATACAAGCCGATCGTCACGCTTGAAAAGGGTATGGAACGCAATTTCAAGTGGGTCACCAGCAATATCAACGCCCTTCAGGAGAATTACGTCGCCAAGAAAAAGCACAGTGATTCCGCCGCGTGGGACGAGAGCAAAAAGCGCATGAAGGAAATCGGCAAGGGCCTTCTCGCGTACATCGAGAGTCTCGTGCTCTGCGCCATCGCCTGCGCCGGCACCTATTTCGCCAACGAATTCACCATGCTGAAGGCACTCGACTTCTTCGTCATCTACATCATCATCATGTCGGTTGTCTACAGCGTCACGCATTCCTACATTTCCATCTTCCTGTCGTCCATCATGTATGTTGTCATGAAGATGGTTTCCGGCATGGAGTTCTCCGAAGTCGTCATGGATTACTCCACGCTCATCAAGATACTCTTCTTCTTCCTGGTCGGTATTCTGGTCGGCTACAGCAAGGACCGTCTGAAGCTGAGGAATACGGAGCTGACCGAAGAGAAGGCTGCCCTTCAGGAAGAGCTCGCCCGCATCTACGACATCTCCGAGAGACACATCCAGATCAAGAAGATGTTCGAAGAGCGTCTGATCAACTACGACAATTCCATCGCCAAGGTCTATTCCATCGTTTCACAGCTCGACCTGCTCGATTCCGAAAAGATCGTCAGCTCGGCTCTGGACGTTATCATGCAGATCATGGGCGTAATGGACGTCGCTATCTATGTCAAGAGCAACGAGGGTCTTTACCGTCTTGCCGGCGCTTCCTCCAGACGTGCCCAGAAGATGCGCAACATCATCAACCTCGAAGATCACGAGCAGCTCGAAGGCGTTCTGCTTGAGGAAAGAATTTTCGTCAATCGCAAGCTGGATCCCAATCTGCCCTCGATGGTCGCGCCTGTCTTCTCCGAGCAGAGCATGATTTACATGATTATGCTCTTCAATATGGATTTCGACAAGATGACGCTCTATCAGGAAAACCTCTTCTCTGTTCTTTCCAAGATCATTGCTTCCAGCTTCGAGAAGGCATACCGCTATCAGAACGACACCAAGGATACCCGTTATGTGCCCGGCACCAACATTCTCCTTGCCAGCGCGTTTACGGAGGTTGTCAGAACCAAGCTCAGCGGCACAGGCACCAATATCGCCGACTTTGCCGTTCTCCGCACAAGGGTGGAAGACAGCTCGCAGCTTATGGAAAAGGGTGCCGCCCTGGGCGGAATCCTCCGCGACAACGACTATGTCGGTCTCAGCGAGAAGGATCCCAACGAGCTGCTGATGCTGCTTAACAACACGACCGAGAAGGATCTGCCCTTTGTTTACAAGAAGATCGCCCGCATAGATCTGCAGGCAGAGGTGGTGTCATTAGATGAATACAGGAATTAACCTTGAACAGATAATCAGCCGGTTTCACTTTACGCTCAACGCGCGTGATCCGAACTTTATCTATCAGATCGTTCTGATCAACACCGTTGTCGTGCTGGCGTACTTCGTGATCTTCACGCTCCTCGGCAAATTCAGACCCGCGCTCTGCAAGTCGATCGTCATGTTCTTTACGCCCCCGTTCGGCGTGATCTGCTTCTTCGTCAATTTCATTGTCGGACTCTTTGACCGCAAGTCGGATATCGATTACCTCGAACTGACATTCAGCAAGGAGAAAAGGGAATTCGCCAAGCAGACCGACTACGAAACCGAGAAGGAATTCGTTCCGCTCGAGGAAGCCCTCATTATTTCGGACGTCGAGGACAAACGCCGCGCGCTTCTCAACGTGCTGAAGGCGGACGTTTCCAACAATATGAGCTCGCTGGTCAAGGCGCTTGACAACGACGATCCTGAAACCGCCCACTACGCGGCGGCCGCGCTCATGGATATCCTCCAGAAATATTCCAAGCGGCTTGCCACGCTGTCGCAGCAGTATCAGGCGAATCCCCAGGACGCCGATATCAACAAGGAATACGCCGACGTCACGTTTGAATACATCAGCAGCGGCGTTCTCGGTGAAATCGAAGTCAAGAAATATTCGCATCTCTATGTGGAGTTGATCGACAATCTCAACGCGTTCCACCCCGATATGCTTGACACCGAGCAGTACAAGAATGTTGTGGAATGCCTTCTCAAGATCGGCAGATATGAGGACGCGGACAGATGGGCGAATCTCTCCATAGAGCGTCAGCCCAACATGGAGCAGTCCTACCTCAACGCGCTCAACGTCAAGTACAAGACCGAGCAGTGGGACGAATTCAAGCTTATTCTGGACAAGATGCTCAAGTCCGGAGCGCAGCTTTCACAGAAGGGCATAGGCGTCGTTCGTTTCTGGAATCGCAGATAACGCGGTTAACAAAGCCCTGCTGCCGGCGTGAAGCCGGATAAAAAAGAATGCAGTCAATGCGGCAATCCGCACAGGGTGCGGACAGCGTGGAAGCGTTGTCCCGCCTGATGCGGATTGTCTGCGGTAAAAAGCATATGCAATAGGAGGGAAAAAAGGAACGATGTTATCATTATCTGACGCGCTTGCCAATCTGTTCAATCTTCCCATGATTTCCAATATGATGTCAGGCGGCTTCTTTGATCAGAAGGTCATGAACAACATCTGGTCATTCATCTGGTTCGTGGTGGCATACGCGATCGTCTTCATCATTATTCCTGCTAAGGTACTCAAACTGAAGCTGTGTGACGGAAACTTCCTGGACAATGCCATGATCAGCATCATCATCAGCCAGGTGACGCTCAGTTCGGTTGTCTTCGTGCTGGCGTTCATGAAGATCTACAATCTCCTGACGCTGGTTCTCTCGCTGGTTTTCGTCATTCTGTTCTACGTCAAATTCAAGAACAGAATCAGTTTCCGGAAAAAGCTGACCGAATTCATTTTCAATTTCTCGGACGTCATGAACGGACAGCTGAGGATGTCGCTGATTGTCCGCCGTTATCTCGGTGAGAAGCTCACCAATATTTCCCACGGCGTCAAGAGATTCTTCACGTTCTATTTTGACAAGAATGCGGGCTATCACATCATCGGCACGATCAGTCTTCTTGTGCTGATCATCCGCCGCGGATTTTTCGCCATGACCAGTCAGGCATTCCCGACGTCAGACGTTTCGGTCCACACCTCGTGGATCAATTTCACCGACGCCGGATTCATTTTCAGCGACGGCGTCTATCCGTTCGCGTTTCACAATGTGGTTTCGGCGTTTGCCAAGCTGACATTTATTGATGTGGTCACCGTGATGCGGTTCATCGGACCCCTCAACGCGGTGTTCATGGGCGTTATGCTCATGGTGTTCATCACCAGAATCTTCAAAAGCCCCGCCGCCGCGTGCATTACAGGCATGGTCTATTGCCTGAGCAGTATGGGAACAGGCGCGGTCGTGGATCGTATGTTCTTCTCGCTCCCGCAGGAATACGGCATGATGTTCATTCTGCCGGCCGGCTATTTCATGGTCAAATTCCTGGAGGAACAGAAAAATATCGACGGCATTACCTTTGCGTTTGCGGCTTCCATGACGGTTGCGGGTCACTTCTACGACGCGATTTTCGCGGTGCCGTTGTGCCTGTGCCTGTTCATTCCGTACATTACGTTCCTTTTCCGCAAAAAGGTATTCGTCAAGATGATCCTCAGCGTGGTGCTGGCGGCAGTCATAAGTCTGGCGCCGCTCTTCTTCGGATTGTCTTTGGGATATCACTGGCAAGGCTCCCTCGACTGGGCTGTCAGCATGATGTCCACGGGCGACAGTGCCGATGAAGCCGAGAATACGTCCGAAGAGGAAAAGAAAGAGGAAACCGTCAAGGACGAGTCGGAATCCGAAGAGGATCAGGGACCCAATCTCATTGAAAAAACCACCAATTCCTTCCGGTTCACCATGAAGCAAATCACTGATTTCTGGGGCTATGTGGTGTACATCTGCGCCGGCATTGCAGTGGTATTCGGCGCGGCGGTGCTCTTCCTGACCTCCAAGAAGAAACAGGGGCGCGTTGCCATCGGATTGGGATTGAATATGCTGCTCTTCAATTTCCTCTTTATGAATCCGGAGACATTCGGACTGCCGTCGCTGATCGGTTCCGACCGTTCGGTCAACTATCTGGTCTATTTCGGCGCCATTGTGATCGGTGTGCCGTTCGGACTTTTCTGGAGTCTGTTTGAGGAAAAGATCAAGCCGGTCAGGTGGGTTTCGTCGGTTGCCATTGTGCTTGTCACGGCATATGTCATCGTATTCGGCGGTTACACCTACGCTTCCAGCGCGATCTTCCGGTTGACCTATTCCTCGGTCACGGAGAATTACTACAAGATCAAGTCCACCCACCGCAAGGATACGTGGACGATTATATCCACGGTTGACGAGCTTTCACTCACCAGAAACAAGGGCTGGCATTACGAGCTTTGGGAATTCATTTTCCGCATGGAGCAGTATGACAGCACCAGGGTCATTCAGATTCCGACGGAATACGTGTATTTCGTAGTGGAGAAGCGTCCGCTGAAATATGCCGAGCCGACCTATCTCGGCCAGCCGCTCACGCTCTATCCGAGAATCAGCAAGGAGGCGGCCAATCAGCTCCTCAGCGAGCAGACCATCCGCACGAGCAAGAAGAGCGACTACTACGGCATTTATGAGAACCGGCTTGCCATCATGTCCAAGGCGTATTTCTGGGCGGAGAAATATATGTCCTACTTCCCCGACCAGATGAGCATCTATTACGAGGACATGGACGTCGTTATCTACGAAATCAAGCAGAATATGTACGCCCTGAATAATTTCGCCATTGACTACGGCTACAATACCATCACCATGGAGCAGTGGCTTGCCGAGCATCCGGAAGCCCTCGGCGGCAACACGACGCCTGTCGTATCCGACAGCGACCTTACCGCGGAGGAAACGCCGGAAGCAACCACCACGCCGTAACGCGGGGAGAAGGGAGCATCGGACATGGCTGAAATTGTCAGTATCATCATTCCTGCCTACAATTGCGGCGGATTGCTGCCCAGATGCGTCCAATCCCTGCTGCGTCAGACATACAGTGATCTGGAAATCATTCTTGTTGATGACGGTTCCACCGACGACACGCCGGAGGTCTGCGATTCGCTGGCTTCCGGCGACGCCCGGATCAAGGTCATTCACCGCGCGAACGGCGGCGTTTCGTCCGCCCGCAACGCGGGAATTCAGGCGGCGACGGGGGCGTATATCACGTTTGCCGACGCGGAC
Organism: uncultured Ruminococcus sp.; assembly: GCA_902803035.1. Lineage (GTDB taxonomy): Bacteria > Bacillota > Clostridia > Oscillospirales > Acutalibacteraceae > RUG762. The sequence continues at coordinate 878 of CADCON010000078.1, read as the reverse complement.
GACTACGTTGATCCCGACCATATTGCCCGTTTGCATTCCATGCTTCAGCGGATGGAATGCGATGTGGCGGCGTGCGGCTACAAAAGTGAAAATGAGAATAGCTGCACAGAGCCGGCTTCTTCACGCGGCGGACGAAAAGAAGTATGTTACAGTCACGACAGCGCGGTCTGCGAATTACTCGCCGGCGGCGCTGTCGGCGGTTATGTGTGGAATAAACTCTACCGCCGCGCGCTTCTCGAAGGCATGACCTTCCGAAGTGACGTGAAAATTCTGGAGGATCTTCTCTTCAATTTTGAGGTGTTCAGCCGGGTGCAGAAAATGGCATTCTGTCCGGAGGGTTCCTATCACTACATCCAGCGCGGGCAGAGCGCGATGCACAGGCAATTCGGGGAGGAGCACCGCGTGATGGTGGATACGGCGCGGCAGATACGTGACGCGCTTGCGGATCAGTCCCCGGAGCTTGCCGACGCGGGAAACGGGCTACTCGCCACCACCATTCTCTGGGTCTGCGACGTGATGGCGGAGTACGGACCGTATGACAAGTCGCTTTTCCGGCAGTACAGCGGGGAATTCAGGCCGCTGAGGTGGAAATACCTCCGGAACAGCCGCGTGCCGCTGAGCTACAGGGCGAGCGCGGTGTTCTTCAGCATGGGCTTCGGCATCTTCCGGCTGGCGGTCAGGGCGGTCAGGAATTTCATGTAACGAAAGGGTGAAACCGCATGAAGGAGCAAAACGGCGGAAAGAAAAAGATTCTGTTTGTCACCAACACGATGGGACGCGCCGGCGCGGAAAAATGCCTTCAGGCACTTCTGGAGCTTCTCGACCCGGAGAAATACGACCTCTCGGTCTATTCCATCATCAACCGCGGCGAGCTTTAC
>CADCON010000077.1 GCA_902803035.1 uncultured Ruminococcus sp. | reverse complement strand
TGGCAATGGGCGGCGGCACCTATTACATCACCATGCCCAAAATGGTGCGTATCAATCTCATCGGCAGGCTCTCCCCCTGGGTTTCCGCCAAGGATATTATCCTCGAAGTGCTGCGCAGAATGTCGGTCAAGGGCGGCGTGGGCAAAATCATCGAATACGGCGGCGAGGGCGTCAGGACCCTTTCCGTCCCCGAAAGAGCCACCATCACCAACATGGGCGCGGAGCTGGGCGCGACCACTTCGGTCTTCCCGTCCGACGAAATCACCCGCGCCTTCCTCAGAGCGCAGGGACGCGAAGCCGATTGGATCGAGCTGAAGGCGGACGACGACGCGCATTATGACGAGATGCTGGAAATCGACCTCAGCCGGCTCGGACCGATGGCTGCCGCTCCCCATATGCCCGACAATGTCAGGTCCATCGACGAGCTGAAGGGGCAGAAGATCGACCAGGTGTTGATCGGCTCCTGCACCAATTCCAGCTACCTCGACCTCATGCGCGTGGCGCACATCCTGAAAGGCAAAACCGTCCATCCCGACGTGAGTCTCGGCATCGCCCCCGGCTCCAAGCAGGTCTACAATATGCTCGCCGCCAACGGCGCGCTGGCCGACATCATCGCCGCCGGCGCGAGAATTCTGGAATGCGCCTGCGGCCCCTGCATCGGCATGGGACAGTCGCCCAATTCCAAGGGCATTTCCCTGCGCACCTTCAACCGCAATTTCGAGGGACGCTCCGGCACGAAGGACGGACAGATCTACCTTGTATCGCCCGAAACGGCTGCCGTTTCCGCCATTGCCGGCGTGTTTGCCGATCCGCGCGAGCTGGGCGAAGCGGTGGAGATTGCCATGCCGGATCACTTCCTCATCAATGACAATATGATTGTTCCTCCCGCGCCCGTGGAGGAGATGGACAGCGTGGAAATCCTGCGCGGCCCCAACATCAAGCCCTTCCCGACCAGCGAACCGCTGCCGGAGGCCGTTTCCGCGAAGGCACTTCTCAAGGTGGGCGACAACATCACCACCGACCACATCATGCCGGCCGGCGCGAAGATTCTGCCCTACCGTTCCAATATCCCCTTCCTGTCGAATTTCTGCTTCGCGGTGTGCGACGAGCAGTTCCCCGAACGCTGCCGCGCGGAGGGCAAGGGCATTATCATCGGCGGCAGCAATTACGGGCAGGGCTCGTCCCGCGAACACGCCGCGCTGGTTCCGCTGTATCTCGGCGTCAAGGCGGTCATTGTGAAGTCCTTTGCCCGCATCCACCTTGCCAATCTGGTGAATGCCGGCATTGTGCCGCTGACGTTTGTCAATGAAGCGGATTACGACGCCGTCGATCAGATGGACGAGCTGGAAATTCCGGATATCCGCGCGCTTCTCGGCAGGTCTGAGATCACGGTGTTCAACAGAACCAAGGGCAGCTCCTTCACGGCAACCTGCCAGATCTCGGAGCGTCAGCGCGACATTATTCTCGCCGGCGGTCTGCTGAATTACACTAGAGAAAGCGTAAAGTAAAAGCGATACGGACGAATCAGAAAAATAACGCCCCCGTTTCCGTCAGCAGGCGGAAGCGGGGGCGTTTGTCGGGTTATTGAATGCCCGCGAAGAGCTGTATCAGCCACAGGCACCAGAGATGAACGGGGTAGAAGGCGTAGAAAAGGTACTGGACGATCCGGGAATGCTTGCCGCCCTTCTGCCCGTTGTAGAGCAGGCAGGGGATACAGGCCAGCGGCGCGTACAGTTGGATCTGCGGGAAGAAATACAGCTCCGAACGCGGCTTCATGAAAAATTCCGTCACGAGATTGTAAAGGTTCATATAGCTGTATGACGTAACGCCGTATGCGTCGGAAACCGCGATGAAGAAGCCGAAGAAGAAAACCGTCAGCGCGGAAAATCCGATCCACGCCGCGACGGGACGCTTCCGCAGCAGCCAGAAGAGCAGGATCGCCGCCACGCCGTATTCCCCGTAATCGGTGTCCAGCCAGTAGGCGGTCATATAGCAGAGCAGGCAGAGCGGCAGTCCGGCGAGAAGGCAGGCGGCCCGGCTGTCGGCAAGACCGGGGCGGCCGAGCTTCCGGAATACCTCACGCGGCAGCCGGCTCACGGAACAGACCGCCGCCAGCCCCAGAAACAGCGTGAAGAAGACATTGATGTTTTCGCAGGAATACCACGGGCTGCCGTGTACCAGATTGTACGGGGGCGTGCTGATAAGGGCGAAGGCTGCCAGCCGCCCAAGGTATTTCGGCATGGAGCGGGTGAAGTGCGCCCCTTCCGCCATCAGAAAGCAGAAAATCGGAAAGGCGAGCCGCCCGATGATCCGCAGCGTCCGGTAGTACGGGTCGCCCGGATCCATAAGGAACGCGCCGATGTGGTCGATGAGCATGATGATCATCGCCAGCGTTTTGAGAAGATCGGCATTCAATGGCGTGGAGGGACGGCGGAGTTCGTTTTCGGAAACGGAATGGCTGTTCATTCTGACCACTTGCTTTCTTCTGAGAGAGGATATCCCGGCATTTCGTACCAGACGCAGTCGTTCATGAAGGCGTCCGGGCGGCTCACGGGAAGATTGTATGCCAGCACCGCCTTGGCATAGGCTGCTTCGGGCGACATATCGTAAAAGCCGCAGATGCCCAGACGGCTGTATTCCGTCTGAGTGGCGTAGATTTCGCTCTCCGCGCGCTTGAAGGCTCCCAGCCACAGCGCCGCCCCTGCTTCCCGGCATTTTTCGGCGAAGCGGAGGACGGAGGTGTTCTCACCCTCGGCGCAGGCGGTCGCGCAGTGATACCCGTAATGAACCACTGCCGCAAAGCCGCGCGGATCGACCGCGGAGTAATCCATTCCGGGATAGGCGCGCAGCAGCATGATTTTTCGGGCCGCCAGACTGACGTTTTCGCCGGCGATGGGCGGCAGGGGAGCGGCGAATGATTCGGTTGCCGGGTTGATCGGAGAAAGCTCCGGAATCAGCCTGCCCTTTTCCATCACGCCGAAGCAGCAGCCGCCGTAGGACGAGAATTCGTCCGCGAAGCAGTCCGCCGAGAGAAGGCGGGTGGCGAGATAGATGGCCTGCGCCCCGTCGCGGTTTCTGCGGTAGGAAACGAATACCCCCTTCAGCCCGCTGCCGAGAATGAAATCCACCGCTGCCCGGAAGTTGGGAAGGGCGTTGCCGGCGGGGTCATTGACCGGCCGGTCGGCGGCGGTCAGTACGACGGGGCATTCCGTGTGCCGCAGCAGCATTCCCATTGCGGCGGCGGTATAGGCGAGGGTGTCGGAGCCGTGGGTGACGATAATGCCGTCGTAATGCTGCCTGACCGCGCCGCTGAGCGTACTGTACAGGGACGACCACACCCCGCAGGTGAGATTTTCGCTGAGAATGCTGAAGGGATTGACGACCTCCAGCCCGCAGCCGGCGTATCCGGGAAACGCGCGGCGGAATTCCCGGATCAGCATATAGGGCGAATCGCCCGCGATTTCCCTTACCCCGTCGCTGCACGTGCTGCCGATGGTGCCGCCCGTCAGCACAACGAGGATTTTTCCCTGATGATTGCTCATTGAAGCTGCCTCCCGAAAGATTCAGAGTATTCCTGCATACATTTAATAATATCTGCGCGTCGGAGTCAAGCGGAAACTGTCGCAGGTGCGATGGATTGATAGGTACGGTGGATATTCTGGTGACGGCGGCGGATACGCACCACCGGCGCAACGGAAAGGTAGCTCTGCCACACCTGTGCCGAATAGATTTCCGGCAGATCAGGGAATTTTTCTATAAGAAACTGACGCTCTATTTCCATATATTCGCCCTTCTTTGCAATGAATACAATACTGTCATGTTAATTATATCAAAATCTTTTACTATAATCAATATTTCTCACGCAATCCTTCCAATATAATTCAGAAATCATACAATAAGCCCGCAAAAAAACATTGCTATTTATTTTCGGAAATGATATAATTCTGTTATGACAACCCATTGAAAGGCGGCGCACGCCGGCATCTTTAGTCAGCGTGTCCCTCATTTTGAAACCAATAACAGGTTGTCCGAAGCACGTTAAGGAGAAAACCGTATATGTTACCAATCAAGCCAAGGTCTTATGATGAACTGAACAGTGAGCGCGACATTCTGCAATTGATGCGCGGCTTCGGGATATTGCTGGTTGTCCTGCAGCATTCCGTCGTCCTGTACTTTGACACAGGGTTTTCAAATGTCTTTATTACCGTCTGTGTGTTTATTGATGTACATGTTTTTATGTTTGTTGCGGGATATTTATTTCAGAAGTACAGCGACAAATATCAGCGCATGGGATTCAAGTCATTTGCGCTAAAGAAATGCAAGGCGCTCCTTGTCCCTTATGCCTTCTGGGCAGGTATTCTGTTTGTCGGCACCTTCATTCTGTACAAGCTGTCGGATTGGTACGGCATTCATGTGGCGGAGGCACTGGGCTTTCAAAGATATTCGCCGGCTGAAATCATCGTGGGGCTCCTGACCTACAGATATTTTCACATGCAGCTCTACTGGTTCCTCTTTGCGCTGTTCTGGGTGTTTATGATCAATTACGCTTTCCTTAAATGTTCCAAAAGGCCGGAGCCGGTGCTGGTCTGCTTTGTTCTGCTTGCGCTGATGTCAGTGATTTTCAAAGCGGACGAGTACATTCTGACCAAGCTGTGCCGGAGTATTCTGACATTCGGCTTCGGCAGGATGTTCCAGAGGTACAGGCTGGAAAGAATCCTCCTGAAAAACTGGGCTGCGCTGTTAGCGATACTTGCGGCGTTTTATGCCGCTTTTTACCACCTGACTTCTGTTCCGGCGCATGTGTCCGATCTCTACCTGAAAACGGTTCTGAAAAACCTCGAGATCGCATTTTTAGGCATTCTCGGCATAGCGGCAGTCTATATCGTCAGCACGTTTCTTGCCGCCTGTAAGCGAAGGCTCACCCGATTGATCAGGATTCTGGGCGATTATTCCCTTCCGATCTACCTGCTTCACAACCCGTGGATCGTCCATGCCAGCAATATCGTCTTCAAAAAGCTGTCTGTACCGGATTGGGCTGGAAACATGGTCTCCATCCTTCTGGGGCTGCTGGTTCCGGTTGTGCTGCACAAGTATGTCATCCGCAAGCGGAAATGGCTTTCCCGTATCACGCTTGGAATTTCATAATCAAAATAATCTCCGGTTTATTTCAGGAATTTTAAGTACGCTTAAACTAACACGGTTACACTATTGCCAGAAGGTTCGGAACGATGCTTCGTATACGAACCGGAACGAGCTTAAACGGCTTAATATGAAATCAATCGGAGGTATTTTTATGAACGAAAACAAAAAGAGATTAGTGGCTTCGGCACTCTCCGTTATCTTCGCCGTGTCGTTCCTGACAACCAATGTGGTCGCGGCTTCTTTCGGCAGCAATCCGCCGGGCAATCCGCCGGGCGATCCGCCCGGGGGCAGCATGATGGGGGATCCTCCGGGAGACCCGCCTGACGGAATGCCGGGCGGCATGGGTGGCGATCCGGCTTCCGTCAGCTACACCGGTGCCAGCACCATCGAATCCTCCTCCACCGCCGGCGATCAGACATACAAAAGCACTACCGGGGGCGAAAATGCCCTGCTTGTTTCGGGCGGCGAATCCACACTGAAGAACGTCACCGTCGTCAAGTCGGGCGACGAAAGCAGCGAAAGCTCCGATTTCTACGGCACCAACGCGGCCGTGCTGGTCTATAACGGCGCGACCCTCAACATTGAAGGCGGCAGCGTCACCACCGACGGCGCGCACGCCAACGGCGTATTTGCCTATGGGACAGGCACCGTCAACATCAGCGACGTCACCATCCACACCAGCTCCAACAATTCCGGCGGCATCATGGTCACCGGCGGCGGCACGCTCAATGCCGGCAATCTCACCGTGGAAACGCAGGGCAATTCCTCTGCCGCCATCCGAAGCGACCGCGGCGGCGGAACCCTGACGGTCAACGGCGGCACCTACACCACCAACGGGCAAGGCTCGCCGGCTGTTTATTCGACAGCCGACATCACCGTGAACAACGCCCAGCTCACCTCGACCTCTTCGGAAGGCGTTGTCGTGGAGGGCGCGAATTCCGTCACACTCAATGCCGTCGTGCTTACCGATACCAACAACACGCTCAACGGGCAGTCGGAAACCTACAAGAACATCTTCCTCTACCAGTCCATGTCGGGCGACGCTTCGGAGGGAACCGCTTCCTTCACCGCGAGCGACAGCACGATCATCACCAACAAGGGCGACACCTTCTATATCACCAACACGACCGGCGTGATCACCCTGACCAACAACGCCATTGTCAATAACGACGCAGCCGGCGTATTTCTCCGCGCGGAGAAATCGGCGTGGGGCAACAGCGGCTCCAACGGCGGCAAGGTCACGCTCAATCTGAAGAATCAGACCGCCGGGGGCGATATAGTGGTGGACAGCATTTCCTCTCTCTCGATGGAGATGACGGAAGGCTCGGTGTACAAGGGCGCGATCAATAACGCCGATCAGGGCGGCAGTCTCTCGCTTGCGCTCAGCGCGGATTCCACGATTGTGCTGACAGGCGATTCCTATGTGGATAACCTGAGCAACGAAAGCGCCGACAACAGCAACATCTTCCTCAACGGCTATCAGCTTTGTGTGAACGGCGAAGCGATTTCCGCCAACGAAGGCGAAGCGCCGGAGGTGGTTACGGAAATCAGAACCACCGCAACGGACACCGCGGATTCGTCCGGATATACAGCCGTCATTGTCATCGGTGGCATCGTGCTTCTTCTGACCGCGGCGGGGTGTGTGGGCTTCTTCCTGCTTAAGGGAAGAAAGTCCGGCAGCGTATCCGCCGGCGGATACGCCGGGTAATGTCTGACTTCTTCTATATTTCCATAGTCCTCTCTTTTACAACCAGCATGAATCCCCCCCGCGTTTCCTTCCGAAGGATCCGCGGGGGGGGGGATTCATGTTCCGGAGAATGACGCCCTGAATGCAATTGAAAGCTCCCATAGCCTTTTAAGCCATGGGAGCTTGTTAAAACATTCGAGAATCAATGAGCCTGCGCCTGTCCGAACATCATTTGAAATACCGGTTCATAACCGGCGCAAGCCGTGCGTCATAGATGGCGTAAAAGCCCATCAGCGCGCGGTCATAAAGGTAAAAGCAGAAATTGGCTGCCAGCAGATAGCCTGCCGCGATGAGCCAGAGATGATGATCCGTGTCGAAGACCGGAATGGCGAACAGCAGCCGCGCGAGAAGCACCGACAGCACCGCCCCGGCATTGAAGACCAGAAGCTTGGCGGCGATCCTGAGCGGTTTCCGTATAATGCCGCCCAGCAGCGGTTGAATGATGGGGTAGTGGCCGAAAAGGAGTATGTAGAACAACGCCATTTCCTTGTCGGGAATCAGGAAAATGCCCAGCAGCGACACCGCCGTGAACATCGTGAAAGCCGTCGCCCTTCCGTATTGTCTTTCGGGAATAATCATGACGCCGCCAGCGATCATCGGCGCGGCATAGGTCAGCACGCCCATGAATCCGGCGATAATCATGACAACCACGCTCAGCGCGGTCAGAATGCCGCACAGCGCGATTCTGGAGGACATTTTTCCGGAACGCATTTATCCATTCCTCGCAATCTGACAGTGATGATGATATGATAAAAGCAACACCGGACGACAGGCGATGGTGTTGCTTTTGTGGATGGGGGAAGGAATTTCAGCAGCAGGTGATGAGGTCGCCGCCGAAGCATTCGCAGCAGGAATCCGCGCAGAGAAGCCCTACGCAGGTGGAGCAGGGGCCGCAGCCGCTGCCGCAGGACGAACCGCTGCTGCCTTTGTTATAATTATAGCCCGCGTTTCTGCCGGTGCGCTGCTGGGAAGCCTGTGTGAACGCCGCGCGGTATTCGGAATTATTGGGGGCCAGGTTGACTGCCTTCTGAAAATGGGCATATGCCTGATCGATCCAGCCTCTGCGGTAGAGGGTGGTTCCCTTGAGGAAATACCATTCGGCATTCCTGCGGGAATTCGGTACGCCGTCCAGAAGCATTTCGGCGTCGGTAATCCTTCCCGCGCTGAAGAGATTGCGGACATCCGCGAAATCGGTGTGCTGTGTGCCCTGGAAGGAGCCGTAGGGATTCCCCGCGCCGGACGCTCCCTGATTGGAGGAAGAACCGCCGATGGGAGTGCCGTTCTTGCGGAAATTGACTATCGCGTCGTAAGCCTCGTTGACCTGCGCCATTTTTTCCGCGGCAAGATCAGCGACGTCGGGGGAATTGGCGTAGTTGTCGGGGTGATATTTCTTGGCGAGCGCTCTGTAGGAGGATTTTACCTCGTCGTCAGAGGCGTTTGAAGAGATACCAAGTACTGCATACGGATCATTCATTTTCTTCAACTCCTGTATTTATTTGATTCTTATCTGAACGTCTGCGCCTTTTTTTGGCAGGCGGAAACAGCGCGGAATGCTGCGCTCTGGAGATGCCGAGATACATGATGTTGTCGGTGATGGGCTTGAATCCGCCGAGATTGAGAAGCTCGTAATACTTGACGGCTTCGGCGGCGGACATATTCAGGCTGTCGTTGCCGAATACTCTTGCCTGCTCCCACAGGTCGGTTCTGTTCTCCGCGTCGGCGGGAGTAAGTCCGAATTTCAGCGCAAGGGGATTGAAGGAGCCGTCCTTCAGATCGTCGTTGAGGTCGTCGAGCGCGTCGATCAGATAGATCCAGCGTCCGAGGAAATAGCCGAAATGCCTGAGAATGATTTTGTCGTCCGGCTTCTCCGAAAGTCTGACGGCGAAGGCGGAAATCACGTCGGCGGTGGGCTGGCACAACTCGTCAATGATGATTTCGCCGCTTTCCCTCGCGCGGCTTTCGGCGGCGAACTGGCGGGTTATGTATTCGTTTACAAGCGCGTCCTCTTCGGGATAGAGCTTCGCCGCCTTTTTACGCAGATGGGCGGCATAGGGCTGCAGCGTCCGGTAAAGCATCCGCTTGCCTGAGGAGGCGTCGGCAATGCTGTCCCTGAGCTTGTAATAGAACATGATGCCGGTAAGGGCGGAGGTATAATCAAAGGCCTTGTCGCATCCCGTGCAGTAGCCGCATTTCTTCAGGGGATTGACGACGCACCTGCCGGATTCGACGCGGGGTGTTTCGCCGCTGAGACCGAGCATGAGCATGGCCATGAAGGTATAATCATAATTGAGCAGCAGCCGGGAGGGAAAGCCCATCTGTCTGCCGAGGTGTCTGCAAAGGGTGCAATACACGGCGCGGTAGGTTTCGAATTCGCATATTCTCAATTGCGGCTTGTAGATGCGTATATATCCGAACACGATACTGCCCCTCAAATTACATTATATAAAATATTATGGCACAGCTTTTGGACCGCTTTATTACGAATATGTAAACATACTACTAATAATTTTGGCGTCGGAATGGAATCCGGCGGCACGTTTTCCTTTTCTGGAGGGAATGACGCGAAAAAAACGCGAAAAAATAATGACAGAAATCGAAAAAATCACTTGACAAACGGCGCAGAGTGTGATAAACTATTTCTTGCTAATAAGCCGAACGGCTTTCGATAGCTAAATCTGCGGATATGGCGGAATTGGCAGACGCGCTAGATTCAGGTTCTAGTGAATGCAAGTTCATGCAGGTTCAAGTCCTGTTATCCGCACC
>CADCON010000076.1 GCA_902803035.1 uncultured Ruminococcus sp. | reverse complement strand
CCGTGGTGAAGCGTGACAACGGCAGATTCACCGTGCGGCAGTCCCCGTCCGCGTCGAAGGATCAGTCCTATATGCTGTGGCAGCTCACACAGGAGCAGCTCTCCCGCACCCTCATGCCGCTCGGAAGCTTCACCAAGGACGAAGTGCGGCGCATGGCGCGGGAAGCGGGGCTGAACGTGGCGGAAAAAAGGGATTCGCAGGAAATCTGCTTTGTGCCGGGCGGCGATTACGCGGGATTTATCGAAGCAAACGCGGCGGATTCTGTCTCCGGCGAAGGGAATTTTGTGGACGAACCGGGAACTATTCTCGGCAGACACAAGGGCGTCATTCATTACACCGTCGGTCAGCGGAAGGGTCTGGGAATCGCGCTGGGCGAACCGGTCTATGTCTGCGAAATCCGTCCGGACACCAATGAAGTGGTGCTGGGCAACGCGGCATCCCTGCTGCGGAAGGGCATTCTGTGCCGCAACGTCAACTGGATGGGATTAGCCAGCATTCCCGCCGGCGGCGTCCTCCGCGCCAGGGTGAAGATACGTTATCACGACGGCGGAACCATGGCGAATATCACGGATGGCGACGGCGATATAATCCGCGTTACGTTTGAACAGCCGGTTCGCGCGCCCGCTCCCGGACAGTCCGCGGTCTTTTTCGACGCAGACGGCTGCGTGCTGGGCGGCGGCGAGATTTCGGCGTCCTTTTAGCGTTATCTGTTTTATTGCAATACAATTTTTGATTTTTCATTTTCATTATGCAACTTCACGAAGGCGGCATTCTGTGACGTTCACCGCGCCGCAACGCCCTTCCGCGCGACGGCTGAAAACAAAATTATTACAAATATGAAACCGGGCAGGCGTGTAACTGAAATGCTTGCCCGGTTTCTCGCTCGTTATAATGCATAAATAATTCCCGGTTAATTGCGTAATTATTACATATGCGTCGCTTTATGTGAACAGATAATTAACTAACTGTAAACACTTATATGAATTTGGTTACAAATATTGACAAAAAGGTTTCAGGTATGTTATAATCCCATTGTCGTTTTCAAAAGGTTAATGATTCAGCAATTTTAACACGGAGGAATGATTTAAATGAACAGAATAAGAAAGATAGCAGCTGCGCTGCTCGCCGCAATCTTCATGGCCGCTCTTGTTCCGCAGACGCAGGTTTCCGCTGCCAGCGCCAGAAAGACCAATGAGATCAAGGTTTACAATTACCTGGTCGGAACAATGGGATTCAATACCGCCGCGGCTTGCGGTCTGATGGCAAATGTCGAGCTGGAATCCAATTTTAGCGTCAAAGAGGTCGGCGATGGCAATACGAGCTTCGGTCTTTTCCAGTGGCATCGCGGCCGCAAGCAGAACCTGATCAAATACTGCGCCGACAAGGGTCTGGATTATCAGACCGTTGAGGGACAGCTCAGCTATCTTGAGTATGAGCTGAAAAAGTCCTACAAGGGCGTTTACAACCATATCAAGGCTGTCGAAAATTCGGCTGACGGTGCTTATGACGCTGGCTATTACTGGTGCTATTATTATGAGGTTCCGTCCAACCGTGCCTATAAGGCCAACCAGAGAGGCAATCTTGCCAAGAATTCATACTGGAAGAAGTACAAGGGCTACAAGGGCAAGCAGATCGAGCTTTCCGAGAATGCTTCGGCAGGTACCACCCAGTCTTCCACTACGACTTCTTCTGAAACCACAACCGCTGCCGCCGCGAATGACACTCAGAGATTCACCCGCACACTTAAAGTTCAGTCCCCTCTCATGAAGGGCGCGGACGTCAAGTACATCCAGAATTGCCTGAAAAAGCTGGGATACAGCATCTCTGCTGACGGCAAATACGGAAGCGGCTCCGCTTCTGCCGTGAAGTCTTTCCAGAAGAAACAGGGTCTGAAGTCCCAGAACGGCCAGTGCGACAAGGCCACATGGAACGCCATTGTGAAAGCGGCCGCCAAAGCTGTACCCCTTAAGATTACACAGCAGCCCAAACCCCTTTCCATTCAGACCGGCGAGAAAGCGACATTCAGCGTAAAAGCAACCGGCAACGGTCTTAAATACCAGTGGTATTACAAGAAGGTCGGCGCCAAGAGCTGGACGCTCTGGAAGGGTCAGACGAAAGCGACAATCACCGCAACCGCGAAAGACTGCTGGGCTGGCAGATCGGTCAGATGCACCGTAAAAGACAGCAGCGGTAAAACCGTCAATTCCAGCGCGGCAAAAATCACCATTACCGCCAAGAAAACCACCGCCGCATCTACCACCACAACCGCCAACACAACCACGGCGGCTTCCAACGTCAGCAGTAAAGAAGTGGCAGTAGGTTAATCCCCCCTCTTTATTCAATACATTTTAAGAGCCGTTGCACGGAATCAAACCGTGCAGCGGCTCTTTTTTTGCGTTTATAACACGATGTCTTTTGTGTTATTTCGTTTTGCTTCAAACGGTATCACGTCAAAAAACGTATTCCCTCCCCTTTCATGTCGTACATACAATACTATCTTTCAGAAAAGTCACCCTTGACGATTGCGGGATAATACGGAAGCACACCATTCCGAAGGTGCTGATCAATATGGTCTTTCCGAAAACCGGCAGGTCATTCCGGCGCGTGATATACAAATCGGGCGGAAGACAACGGCATTGGCGCCTGTCTTCCGCCCTTTTTTCAGAATTCGGTATGGATGTTTCAAGCGGCGGCATTCATTGGGACGGTTCCATCGCTGCCCTTGCGGGGCGTAATGCGTTTCGGATATTGCCGCCGCCTTCCGGATTTATTCGTTATTCTTGAGTGCCTGCTCCATGGGAATGCGCCGGATGCGGAGGTACTGCACCGCGCTGACCACAAAGTAGGAAACCACGCCGATGAGCAGCATTCTGGCATACGTCGCCGGAGCGATGAAGAAGGTCAGCCAGCCCTTCATCTGCAGCATATAGTAGTTGTAGATATACCGCATGGCGATGGCGGCAAGCGGCAGGGTGACGACAAGCGAGATCATCACGACCCACGCGGTCGGGGCGATATAGAGCCTGCCCGTTTCGCGCCCGCTGTAGCCGAGAATCTTGGTCATGGAAATCGACTGCGCGTTCTTTTCCAGAATCAGCTTGCTGAGCATATAGAT